>SSTA01000417.1 GCA_009469685.1 Azonexaceae bacterium
GAAGATGTCCAAGTCCTACAACAACACCATCACCCTGCGCGAATCGGCCGAATCGGTCACCAAGAAGGTTCGGGCCATGCCGACCGACCCCGCCCGGGTGCGCCGCACCGATCCCGGCGACCCCGCCAAGTGCCCCGTCTGGCAGTTGCACCATGTGTATTCCGATGCCGGTTGCCGGGAATGGGTCGAGCAGGGCTGCCGCAGCGCCGGGATCGGTTGTCTGGAGTGCAAGCAGCCGGTCATCGATGGAATTCTGCGCGAGCAGGCGCCGATGCGCGAGCGTGCAGCGCTCTATCTGGAGGACCCGAGCCTGGTGAAGAACATCATTGCCGACGGTTGCGAGAAGGCCCGTGATCTGGCGCGGGACACCATGCGCGACGTTCGGGCTGCCATGGGACTGGAGTACAGTTGATGGGCTCCGGAGTGCAATCCCGGGCCGTCACGGTGGTGGTCCCGGCCCTCAACGAGGCCGAGAACATCCGCCCCCTGGTGGCGGAGATTCTCGCCGCCCTGGGTCACGATCCAGAGCTCGAAATCCTTTATGTCGACGACGGCAGCGACGACGCTTCTCCGGCCATTTTCGCCGAATTGGCCCGGGAACTGGCGCCGCGCTTCAAATGCGTCCGCCACCGGAGCCGCTGCGGCCAGAGTACCGGCGTCTGGACCGGGGTGCGCCACGCCAGCAATCCCTGGATCGCTACCCTCGACGCCGATGGTCAGAACGATCCGGCCAATATTCCGAAAATGCTCGACGTGCTCTTCGAGGCCGCCGATCCCACCCAGCGTCTGGTTGCCGGCTGGCGTCAGAAGCGGCGCGACACCTGGCTGAAACGCATCTCGTCGCGCGTCGCGAATCGCGTGCGTTCGGGTTTTCTCAAAGACAGCACGCCGGATACCGGCTGTGGGCTCAAGGTCTTCAGCCGCGAATTGTTCCTCAAGCTGCCTTATTTCGACCACATGCATCGCTTCCTTCCCGCATTGACCTTGCGAGCGGGCGGTGAAGTGGTTTCGGTGCCGGTCAATCACCGGCCGCGCACACAGGGCATTTCCAAGTATGGATTCCACAACCGGCTCTGGGTGGGCATCGTCGACCTGTTCGGCGTCGCCTGGCTGCAGCGGCGGGCCAGGGTGCCGGCAGTCGAACGGATTGTCGGCGGGGAGAAATCGTGATGCAGGACACCACCCTCTGGATCATCATCGGCTTCATCGGCCAGGGACTTTTTTCCGCGCGCTTCATCATCCAGTGGCTCTATAGCGAAAAGGTCAAGCGCAGCGTCGTGCCGGTGGCCTTCTGGTACTTCAGCCTGGGCGGAGGAATCGTGTTGACCGCCTACGCCGTCCACCGCATGGATCCGGTGTTCATTGTCGGCCAAGCGGCCGGTCTGATCGTCTATTTCCGCAATCTGGTCTTGATCCGCAAGCATCACCTCAAGGCCGACGACGAGGCGCCGGTCGAGTGACCATGCCTCGCGGCCGCCATTTTCTCCTTTGGGGCCTTTGCCTCGTCGTGGTGCTCCTCGCCTCGGTCTTCGGGCGGCCGGACATCCCCATCGACGAGACTCGCTATGTCAGCGTGGCCTGGGAAATGGTGTCCCGTGGCGACTGGATCGTCCTCCACAAGAACGGCGAGCCCTACCATCACAAGCCGCCGCTGCTGTTCTGGCTGATCGGCGCGGGCTGGTCGGTTCTCGGCGTGAGCGACTGGTGGCCGCGGGTGGTCAATGCCCTTGCATCCCTGGTCTGCCTCGGGCTCACGGCGGCCATCGCGCGGCGCCTCTGGCCTGGCGAGAAGGGTGTGGGCGAACGTGCGGGTTGGCTCCTGCTGGGCGGCATGTTCTGGCTTTTCTTCAGCACTTCGGTGATGTTCGACATACTCCTCTGCGCCTGCGTGCTGCTCGCCCTGCTGGCGGCACTGCGGGCCTGGCAGGGGGAAAGTCGCGGAACCTGGGGATTGTTCGGGGTCGCGCTGGGTTTGGGCATCCTGGCCAAGGGGCCTGTAGTGCTTCTCCACGTTCTACCGCCCTTGCTCCTGGTGAAGTGGTGGGGCGGGCGGGAGAGCGTCGAGCGTCGCTGGTGGATCGGGATCGGACTCGGAACCCTCCTGGGGGCGGCGATCGCGCTGACCTGGGCGATTCCTGCGGCGATCCAGGGAGGCGACGAGTTCCGCCGGGCCATCTTCTGGGGGCAGACTGCCGGCCGGGTCACCGGGAATCTCGCCCACAAGCAGCCGGTCTGGTTCTACCTGCCTATCCTCCCGGTGCTCCTGTTTCCCTGGCTACTGTGGGCCAGCGGCTGGCGGGCCGTCGTCGAAGCGGTGCGCGACCGCACCGACCTCGGCGTTCGCTTCTGCCTGGTGTGGCTCTTCGCCGCCTTTCTAGGGTTCTCTGCCGCCGGAGGCAAACAGGCCCATTACCTTCTGCCGCTGATGCCGGCATTTTCCCTGCTGCCTGCGTTTGGCTGGCGTCGGGTGGCGGAAAGCGGGCGTCGGGCGGTGCTGCCGCTGGTGATTGCGCTGGCGGCTCTGGGAATGATCGTCCTGACGGCGCCACTGTGGGTGGGCAAGCTCTGGTTCGCGCCCTATGTCGGCGAGAGCTGGCGAATCGCCGGGGTCCTGCTCATCGTCCTGGCGCTGATCTGTTTTGCTCTCGCGCGGGGCGAGGAGGCATTGTCGCGGATCGCCTGCGCATCCGTGTCCGCAACGGCCATCCTCCTGCTGGGCGTGGTGCGCCCGCTCTGGCCGGCCTTCGACATGACCCCGATGGGGGAGCAGATCAAGGCCCTGGAACGGGCAGGCTTACCGGTTGCCCACGCGACGCTCTACCACGATCAGTATCATTTCTACGGCCGCCTGACGGTTCCCCTGGAGGTCATCGCTCGGCGGGAGGTGGCGGCTTGGCTGGAAAAGAATCCCCAGGGCAAGGTCGTCTATTACATCGCGCGGAGGAAATCCCTGGAGCAACTCAAGCCGGCATTCTCCCAACCCTACCTCGACGGCTGGGCCGTCCTGGTCGATGCGGAGTCCGTACATCGCCTACCCCGGTTCAAGCGATGACCGAAATGCTCGTCGAGGTTCCGACTGCGACGGATCATCGGGAGCCGCTGGCCCGCATTTACGGCGAACCGCTGGCCCAACTTCCCCAGGACCTCTACATCCCCCCGGATGCCCTGGAGATCATGTTGGAGGCCTTCGAGGGGCCGCTGGACCTGCTCCTCTACCTGATCCGCAAGGCCAATGTCGATATCCTCGATATCCCCATGGCGCCGCTCACCCGCCAGTATCTCGACTACGTCGAAACGATGCGCGGCCAGAATCTGGAATTGGCTGCCGACTATCTGGTAATGGCGGCGATGCTCATCGAGATCAAGTCGCGCATGCTCTTGCCGCGACCCAAGGCGTCCGGCGACGATCCGACTGCCGATCCCCGTGCCGAGCTCGTGCGGCGGCTGATGGAGTACGAGCAGATGAAGATGGCCGGCCAGAAGCTCAATGAGCTTCCCCAGGCCGAGCGGGAATTCTTCTGGGTCGAGACCTTGGTTGAAAAATCGCTCCTGGTCCGCTATCCGGAGGTCTGCCTCGACGATCTTCAGGCGGCCTGGCAGGCCGTACTGCGCCAAGCGACCCTGCGCCAGAATCACCGGATCGGCCGGGAGGAATTGTCGGTTCGCGAGCACATGGGCATCATCCTGCGGCAACTCGGGCTGGAGGCCGGTTTTGTCCGTTTTGAATCCCTGTTCGACCCCGCCATGGGGATCGCCGGCCTAGTGGTCCATTTTCTCGCCCTGCTCGAACTGGCTCGGGAAAAGCTCATCCAGATCACCCAGACCGAGGCCTTTCAGCCCATTTATGTGAAGGTGCACGAAGGTGGAACCGACGACCGTCAAGAAAGTGCTTGAAGCGGCGCTCCTGGCCGCCCGCGAGCCTTTGACTCCCGCCGACCTGCGGCAGATGTTCGAGGAAGACCTGTCGACCGAGACCTTGCGCAAATTGCTCGATGAACTGCGGGAGGAATGGCAGGAGCGGGGCGCCGAACTGATCCAGCTCGCTTCCGGATGGCGTTTCCGCACCCGCGCCGAGTACCTGCCCTACCTGGACCGGCTCAATCCGGAGAAGCCGCCCCGCTATTCGCGGGCGGTCCTGGAGACCCTGGCGATCATTGCCTATCGGCAGCCTGTGACGCGGGGCGACATTGAGGAAATCCGCGGCGTTGCGGTGAATGCCAACGTGATCAAGGCGCTGGAAGAGCGAGGATGGATCGACGTCGTCGGCCACCGCGACACTCCCGGGCGGCCGGCGCTCTTTGCCACCACGCGGCGATTTCTTGACGATCTGGGGCTGCGCAGCCTAAGCGAGCTGCCTCCCCTCGAACAACTTGGCCAGAACCTGGAGCTCGACCATGAAGGCTAAACGCACCCCGTTCCGGCCCCCGCAGCAATCCGCAACCGCCGGCACTGCAAGCCGTTCCCCCCGCCACGCAGATTCTTCCCGGCTCCCGGACGAGGCTGGGGACGGGCAATCCGGCAAGGCATCCCGCCCGCCGGCCCGGGCGGCGCGTAGTCCTGCCCGGCCCGCCAGTGCAACCGCAGCCAAGCCGGAACGTCTGCACAAGGCGCTCGCCCAGGCGGGAATCGGCTCCCGGCGGGAAATGGAGGAGTGGATCGCTGCCGGCCGGATCAGTGTGAATGGCGAGCCGGCACAAATCGGCCAACTCGTCCATCCGACCGACCGGGTCAAGGTCAACGGCCGCCTGGTGAATCTGCGCGCCTCCATCGGCCGCGGGCCGAGAATTGTCATGTACCACAAGCCGGAAGGGGAAATCGTCTCCCGCGACGATCCGGACGGCCGACCGTCGGTCTTCACGGCCTTGCCGCGGATGCGGGGTGGGCGCTGGATCGCGGTCGGGCGTCTGGACTTCAATACCTCCGGCTTGCTCTTATTTACCACCTCCGGAGAACTCGCCAATCGCCTCATGCACCCCAGCGCCCAGCTGGTGCGCGAATACGCGGTTCGCGTGCTCGGGGAATTGAGC
This sequence comes from Azonexaceae bacterium, assembly GCA_009469685.1. The sequence goes on from SSTA01000417.1 coordinate 5,028, forward strand.
GATGCAGCCAAACAGCGCCTGCTAGAGGGGGTCGAGTTGGAGGATGGTCCGGCGTCCTTCGACAGTCTCCAGGATGCGGGCGGCGAGGGCGCCAATCACTGGGTTCGGGTCACCCTCTTCGAGGGTCGCAACCGCGAGGTTCGGCGCATGTTCGAGGCGGTGGGCTGCACCGTCAGCCGCCTGATCCGGGTGCGTTACGGCCCCTTCGTACTGCCGCCGCAGTTGAAGCGGGGCCGTTGTCGCGAACTCACCGAAGCGGAGGTCCGCGGGCTCCTGAAGGCGCTTGGCGACGCGAAGGCGACGCCCGTGCGGGAAGCCGAAGCTGATGGCGATGTGCCCGAAGAGCCCGCAGCGGCCGTACCGCGGGGCCGCGGGGCAACCTCTAGCGGAAAAATGTCCGCGATGGGAAGTCGTCTCAGGAAATCCACCCGTCGTTGACGCGCTCCGCTGCTCCAGGTTTCTATCGGTAAATCGGCGGAATATCCAGAATCCGGTGCGAACCCGATGCGGCATGATGGCCGCGGTTGCTGCGATTCCAGGCAAAGTATTGCTTTTGGCGTATGCCAGGTTGCAGTTGACATGCGTATTGGCTGGAGTGATTATGCATTCACGCTCAAATGCCGTAGGGTCCTTGGTCCGGACGGGGGACGATACTGAGTCGCGAGGCGTATCGGGCGCAACCAATCCAATTGTCCATGCGTAAAGGAGACGACCATGTTCAAGATCAAGGATTTGATGGTGCGTGTCATTCCGGAAGATGGCCTGCCCGGTGACCTCGGCGGTGCAGGCGGCTGCGGGGATTGCACCTGCGGCAGCTTCTGCGGGAGCTGTTCCTGCTCCGGATGTACCTTCGCGACCTGCGTCGGGTGCACCTATTGCTCCCCACCGTCGGGAATGGGGCTGGGCTTGCTGGATCGCGTCAATCCCGCCGATCTGGCTGCTTTGAAAGCGCAGCTCAAGGAGCGCGTCGCGGCGGTCGAGCGACTCGAAGCCGGCTTCACTCCTCAGACGCGCGAGCAAGCTGAGATGCTGGAGCGCAAGCTGACGGACGCTCTCGCCGAAGTCAAGCGGATCAAGGCCAGCCTGACCAAGGCACCTAAATCGCGCAAGTAGGTTTGTCCAATCCCGTGTCCGGCGGCCGCAGGTCTTGCATGACCGCGCCGGAGTCTTGCGTCCGCCAGAGCGGGAGGAAATGTGGGAATCCTTGAGGCCGAGTTCCGGCCGAATCCCGACTACGAAATCGTCCCGCTGCCAAACCTGACCGATGCCGAATGCGCGGCATTCGAGGGTTTGCGGGACGATCCGGAGTGTTTCGGCATCTTGAGACCCCGCGACGGGTCCGGACTGCGTATCAAGTCGATATGCCGGCAGACCGCCGCCTTGCTCGACTCGCTTGCGGTGGCGCCCGGATTGCCGGAGCAGGTCAGGCAGTTGCCGCCATCGGAAGCCGAGCGGCATGTCCTCGACCTCGTGCTGGGGGATGCGATCCAGGTCAGGCTCGA
>SSTA01000010.1 GCA_009469685.1 Azonexaceae bacterium
CTAGCGCCGCCCGCCCAGGATGGACCCCAACACCCCGCGCAACACCTGCTTGCCGATTTCCCGACCGATGGTACCGGCGATGCCACGGGCGACGCTCTTGGCCGCGGCCTCCACCACGCCCTCCCGCCGTCCGCCGCGACCGCTGAACATGTCCCCCAGTCCGCCGAGGAGACCGCCACCGGATTCGGCAGTTGGCGTCGGCTCGGGAGCCGGTGCGGGTGCCGGCCGCGGCGTCACGCCGGGAACCCGGCTTCCCATGCCACCCGGTGATGCCGGAGCGGGAATTGCCCCCGGGCCCGACCTGGGAGCCGCCGCCGGTCTGCCCCTGAGAATTTCGTAGGCCGACTGGCGATCCACCGTTTGGCCATAGGTAGACAGCAGGGGCGACCCTTGAATAAGGGCTCCGCGCTCTTCCTCGCTGAGCGGCCCCAGGCGAGACGCGGGAGGGAAGATCATCGCCCGCTCGACCACGTTGGGCCTTCCCTTCTCGTCAAGAAAGGACACCAGGGCCTCGCCCACCGCCAATTCGGTAATCACCGTCGCGGCATCGAACTTGGGATTGGCGCGCATGGTTTCGGCGGCCGCCTGAACCGCCTTCTGATCCCGAGGCGTGAAAGCGCGCAGGGCATGCTGAACGCGGTTGCCGAGCTGGCCAAGGATTTTATCCGGCACGTCGAGGGGATTCTGGGTGACGAAATAGACGCCGACTCCCTTGGAGCGGATCAGGCGCACCACCTGCTCGACCTTGTCGACCAGGGCGGTCGGCGCATCGTTGAAGAGAAGGTGGGCCTCATCGAAGAAAAACACCAGGCGAGGCTTATCCAGGTCGCCGGCTTCCGGCAGCTGTTCGAAAAGCTCGGACAAGAGCCAGAGCAGGAAGGTGGAGTAGAGGGCCGGCGAAAGGATGAGCTTTTCGGCTGCCAGAACGTTGACGACGCCGCGGCCATTGCCATCGACCTGCATGAGGTCGGCGATGTCGAGCATCGGTTCGCCGAAGAAAACATCGCCCCCTTGTTCTTCCAGAGTCAGCAGGCCACGCTGTATGGCACCGATGGAGGCGGCAGCGATGTTGCCGTACTCGGTCGTGAAGTCCTTGGCGTTGTCGCCCACGTGCTGAACCATCGCCCGCAGATCCTTGAGATCGAGCAGGAGCAGCCCCTGGTCGTCGGCAATCTTGAACACCAATTGCAAGACTCCGGCCTGGGTGTCGTTGAGATTGAGCAGGCGCCCCAGAAGGAGCGGGCCCATGTCCGAAACGGTGGCCCGAACCGGAATGCCCTTCTCGCCGAAAACGTCCCAGAGGGCCGCCGAGTTGGCGAAAGGTGCGAATCCCTCCAGACCGAGTTCCTGGATACGCTTCTCGAGTTTAGGCGTCAGCGTTCCTGCTGCGGCCACCCCCGCCAGGTCGCCCTTCACGTCAGCCATGAACACCGGAACGCCAACGAAGGACAGGCGCTCGGCCATCGACTGCAGGGTAACGGTCTTGCCGGTGCCGGTGGCACCGGTGATGAGCCCGTGGCGATTGGCCATCTGGGGCAGCAGGGCGGGATAACCGTCAGCGGATTTTGCGAGGTAGAGGGGATCGGCCATGGCGTCGAGAGAACGAGGAACAAGGAGGTCACGAGGTTAGCACAGCCCGGAAATCCTGGCCGCTATGCCCGGCAATAAGCCGCTTGCCGCGATGATTTGAGAACGTCATAATTCCCGCCCAGGGGGATTGCTTGAAAGAAATCCAGTTCATCGCGCGACGTCAGGCGGAGTGGCAGACCTGGGACCGCTGGCATGCCGAATCGCGACGCCGTTGGAACTCCAGTGGCGGCGGGTCGGCCTGGAATGCGATGTCCCTGCCGGGCGCCTTTCGCAGGCTCTGCCGCGATCTGGCGCTGGCCAAGGACCGGCGCTATTCGGCGCGACTCGTCGAAGCCCTCCAGCGCCGCGTTCTCGCCGCCCACCAGGCGGTCTATGGCGCCGCGCCCGCAGGAAGAAATGCCATCCTCGACTTCGTCGGCGGCGGTTTTCCCGCCCTGGTTCGGAACGAGTGGCGCTTCGTTCTTGCCGCTGCGGTGCTCTTCTTCTTCCCCCTCTTGTCGCTGGTCTGGCTCCTGCAAGCCTATCCGGACGGCGTCTACTACTTGCTTACTCCCGAACAGGTCTTGCAATACGAGGACATGTACGCTCCGGATGCCCCCCACCTGGGCCGCCCCCGTACGGCAAGCAATGAATGGCAAATGCTGGGCATGTACATCGCGCACAACGTCCGCATCGATTTTCAGTGCTTTGCCGGAGGCATCGCCTTTGGCGTCGGCAGCATCTTCTATCTCGTCTACAACGGCCTCGCCATCGGTGCCGTGGCCGGCCACCTGACGCAACTCGGTTACGTCGAAACCTTCTGGGGCTTCGTCGTCGGTCACAGCGCCTTTGAACTGACCGGCGCCGTCCTCGCCGGTGCCGCGGGCCTCAAAATGGGAGCAGCCCTCGTTTCTCCGGGGGAGAGGAGCCGCAGCGCCGCGCTCAAAGCTGCGGCGAAGATCGCCGCAGCCCTGCTGGCGGGTGCTGCCGGCCTCACCTTTCTGGCCGCCTTCATCGAGGCGTTCTGGTCGCCCATGCGCGAGGTCCCCTTCCGCGTCAAGGTCGGCTTCGGCCTTTTCCTCTGGCTCTTGACCTGGGTTTATCTGCTGTGGGCCGGAAGGGGAAGCCGTGCAGCTTGAGCGGATCGCGCTCCGCCTGCGCCGCCGTAGTTCCTGGGAAGCCCTCGACCTCGGCCACGCCATGCTGCGCGCCTGGGCCGCACCGGCTTACCGCGCCTGGGCTCTGGGGTATGGCGTCCTGGCCGTCGTCCTCCTGACCGTCTTCTGGTCCCGGCAGACTATCGCCCTGGCCCTGCTGTGGTGGCTGAAGCCGGCCTTCGACCGAGTGCTCCTGTTTGCCTTCAGCCGCTCTCTCTTTGCGCAGCCGACCACCGCGCGCGACCTCCTGAGGGCCTTGCCCGATCTCATCCGCAATAGCGGACTCCTGCTCGGCTTGACCCTCCATCGCTTCAGCCTGGTTCGGTCTCTGGTTCTGCCGGTGAGGCAACTCGAGCGCCTCCGCGGGAAAGCTGCCCGGGACCGTCGGCGAGTCCTGACGCGCAAGATCGGGGGCAGTGCCGCATGGCTGATATTCGTTTGCGCCAACCTGGAGATTGCCCTCTACGCCTCCCTGGTCATCACCGTGGGAGCTCTCTTGCCGCAAGGCTTCGAGGATGTCATCTCGCTCAACGACTGGTTTTTTGGCGACCTTCCCCCGGAACGGGAGATCGTCACCAGCCTCATCGTCGTGGCCGTCCACACCCTGGTCGAGCCCCTTTATGTGGCGGGCGGCTTCGCGCTCTACCTCAATCGGCGCAGCGAGCTCGAAGGCTGGGATATCGAATTGTCCTTCCGCAACCTCGCGGATCGCTTGGCAACGGGCACACCGAAAGTGCTGGCCGGATTCGCCCTGGTGGCGATGGTCCTTGGCGCGACGCTGGCGCCGCTCCCGTTACTGGCGGCGGATTCCGAGGCCGCGCCCCCCCGCTCCGAACAGGCCAGCCGGGCACGGCGAACCATAGACGCCGTCCTCGCCGACGCCGAATTTGGCCACAAAGGCGAAGAAACCGTCTGGCGCTGGCGTGACAAACCGCGCGATTCGGACGACGACCGTCCGGGCTGGTGGGACGCCATCGCCCGCATCACCGAATCCATCGGCCAGATTCTCAAGGGATTGGTGTGGATCGCCTGGATCGCAGGAGCCGCATTCCTCATGATCGTGTTGCTGCGCTACCGGGATTCCCGGCTGGCGCAGCGGAACCGGCGGCCCCCTCAGCCGGCGTTCCTGTTCGGCTTCGACGTCCGTCCCGAGTCGTTGCCGGAGGATGTGGCCGCTGCGGCGCGCCAGTGCGTGGCAGCCGGCCGCGCAGTCGACGCTTTGAGCCTGCTTTATCGCGGCGCCCTGGTCGCCCTGATCCATCGGGATGGGATCGATTTCCGCCCCGGTGATACCGAGGGCGATTGTCGTCGGCGAGTCGCCGGAAAGATCGCTCCGACCGAAGCGAGCTTTTTCGCCGAACTGCTGCAGACCTGGCAGCACGCGGCCTATGCGGGCGCAACTCCTCCTGCCGCCCGCCTGGAACGCTTGTGCGCCGATTGGCCGCGCCACTTTGCCGGGCTCGACGGAGCACACCCCTGAGCCGGCGCCTGATCTGGAGCGGTCTGGCACTCGCGGGTCTGATTGTGATCGGCGCGGCCTGGTTTCTCGCCAATTTCGACCAGGTCGTCGTGGATTCCTGGGAGCCCCCGGGCCGGGAAGCGCGCCGCAATCGTTTTCTCGCCCTGGAAAAGTTTCTCGACGCCATGGGCCGCAAAACCCAGCGCATTCAGGACCCGACACAGTTGGACCACCTCCCTCCCGGCGTACTCGTGCTCGATAGCGGCAGGCGGGGGGCGATGACGCCGCAGCGGGTGGAGAATCTCCTCGCCTGGGTGGAGCGCGGCGGCTATGTGGTGACCGCACCGGAATCCCGAGGCCGACGCGATCCCTTTCTGGATCGTTTCGACATCGATTGCAGGTGCAAGGAAGAAGTCAAGACTGCATCCTCCGGGGGCGCGCGTTCCCCGCCACCGAAGCCACCGGCCTGGGTATCCGTGCAGGTGCCGGGAAACGTGCGCCCCTTGAAAATTGCCTTCCAGCACAGCGATCTGGCCCCCGGAAAGACGAGTCCCGTCTGGTCGGCGGGCGCCGCCGACCACCCGATGCAGGTATTGCATTACGCCTACGGTCAGGGCCAGGTTACCGTTTTCAGCGATTTGAACGGGCTCTTCATCAATCCGCTCATTGGCAAAGCGGACCATGCGGAACTCCTATGGACCCTGCTGGAAACTTATCAACCCGACCGTAACCGACCGGTTTTTCTGCTGACCCGCCTCGCGATCCCTTCGCTCTGGCATTGGCTGATCGAATCGGCCGCGCCCGCAGTCGTCAGCGGCCTTGTGCTGCTCATTTTCTGGTTATGGCGACTCGCACCCCGCTTCGGGCCGGTCCGCCCGGAACCCGATCCCGCACGCCGGGAACTGGGCGAGCATCTGCGTGCCATCGGCCGTTATATCTGGCGCTGCGGCGGGCTGGAGACCTGGCTCAGCGTCGCCCGCGAATCCTTCAACAGTCGCTTGGCGCGACGCCATCCCCATCTCGCCGCCCTGCCTTCGGAACAGAAGGTCGCGGCGCTGGCGGAAATCAGCGGCCGTTCCCTCGCTTCGATCGCTGCCGCCCTTCACCACGCTGCACCGACTCCCCATTCCTTTACCCAGGCCCTGCGCACCTTGAAGAACCTGGAACGCAGCCTCTGAAAGCCCATCATGCCCGAAGCCACACCGCTCACCGAAGAGAAGCTCACGCAGTCCCGCCAGATTCTCGAAGCGCTCACCGCCGAACTGGCCAAGGCGCTCATCGGACAGGCCCAGGTGGTGCGCGAAGTTCTCGCCGCCCTCCTCTGCGACGCCCACGTCCTGGTCGAAGGAGTGCCCGGTCTGGGCAAGACCCTCCTGATCAAGGCCCTCGGCAAGACCTTCGGCGGACAGATGAAGCGCATTCAGTTCACCCCGGACCTGATGCCTTCGGACATCCTCGGCCACACCTATTACGACTCCGCGGCCGCTCGCTTCACGACCCGCCAGGGGCCGATCTTCACCCATCTGCTCCTCGCCGACGAGATCAACCGAGCGCCGGCCAAGACCCAGGCGGCCCTGCTGGAAGCCATGCAGGAACGGCAGGTCACCCTGGAAGGGAACGCCTTGGCCTTGCCCCGCCCCTTCATGGTCCTCGCCACCCAGAATCCCATCGAGCAGGAAGGTACCTACCCCCTGCCCGAGGCCCAGCTCGATCGCTTTCTCCTCAAGATACGGATCGGCTACCCAAGCGCCGCAGAGGAGGCCGCGCTGACCCGCCACGTGACCGACAGAAGCACCGGCGCCGACCTCTCAGTCGATGCCGTGCGCACGCTCGTCCAGCCGGCGACCGTGCTCGCCCTGCAGCAGGCGGCTGCTTATGTGGCCGTGGACGACAGAGTGATGGATTACGCCATCGCCGTGGTGCGGGCCACCCGCGAATCCCCCAATATCGCCTGCGGCGCGGGGCCCCGCGGAAGCATTGCCCTGGTCCGGGTGGCGCGGGCCATGGCCCTCATGGCCGGCCGGGCTTTTGCGACGCCGGACGACGTCAAGGATGCTGCATTGCCGGCGCTGCGTCATCGCATTGCTCCCTCGGCGGAAGCGGAAATCGAGGGACTGACTGCGGATGAGCTGTTGTCAGCGCTCCTGGAACAGGTTGCCGCTCCTCGATCATGACGGTCGTCACCCTTCCCGGCCAGCCATGACCGCGTCGTCCCTGCCCATCCCGGAAACCCGTTTGCTGTGGCTACTGGCGCTATGGCTTCTGCTCGGCATTGCCGCCGTTCCCTGGCCAAAAGCATTGCCCGGCTGGCAGGCCTGGGGAGCGGCGGCGCTCGCCCTCGCGGTCGCCGATGGCTATGCGGGAAGGCGCCGCCGGGGGCGGCTGACGGTCACCCGCAAACTGGCCCGGACCCTGCCCGTCGGCTCCTGGCAGACGATCGGCCTCAAGCTCTCCGCGTCCGGCCCGGTCGCCGGATGGTTGCGGGATCGCCACCCGGCAACCTTCCGTACGTCTGGACTGCCCCTCTTCTTTGATCTCGCTGCGGGGCAATGGATGGAAACCTCGTACCGACTTCACCTCACGACCCGCGGTGCCGAAACGTTTTCCGCCATCGACCTGCGTGTCCGCTCCCCCCTGGGGCTCTGGTCTACGCCCGAAACCCTGCCGGTGGCCGACACTGCCCGAATCTTCCCCGATTTTGCCCGCATTGCCCATTACACCCTGCTGGCGACCGATCACCGGCTTTCCCAATGGGGAATTCTCAACCGACGCCGCCGGGGCGAAGGCATGGAATTCCATCAATTGCGCGACTACCGCCGCGAAGATTCGCCCCGCCAGATCGATTGGAAGGCCAGCGCCCGCCTCGGAAAGCTGATATCGCGCGAATTCCAGGACCAGCGCGACCAGCAGGTGGTCTTTCTTCTCGATTGCGGCAGCCGCATGGGAACCAAGGACGGCGACCTTTCCCACTTCGACCACACCCTGAACGCGCTCCTGCTCCTGGCCTACGTGGCCCTCAACCAAGGCGACGCCGTGGGCATGCTGACCTTTGGCCACGCCAGTCCGCGCTACATTCCGCCGCGCAAATCGGTCGCCACGGTCAATCGCCTCCTCAACGCAGTCTATGATCTGCAGCCCACCCACCAAGCTCCCGATTATCTGCTCGCCAGCCAGCACCTGTTGCGCCGCCTGGGGAAAAGAGCCCTGGTCATCGTGCTCACCAACCTCCGGGACGAGGATGCCGACACGCTCCAGCCGGCGGCGGCCCTGCTCGCCCGCCGGCACGCCGTCACCATCGCCAATCTGCGGGAATCCATCCTGGACGACCTGCTCGAGGCGCCGGTCGCCGATTTCGATTCGGCCCTCACCCGGGCTGCCGCCCTCCAGGTTTCCGCGGATCGTCAGCGACAAGCGGCCCACCTGCGCCACGGCGGCATCCCCCTGCTCGACGTGAGTCCCGATGCTATGCCAATTACCCTGATCAACCATTACTGGGAACGCAAGCGTTCCGGATCCCTGTGAATTTCCCTGAGGAGTCTCGCCATGAATGAAAACAGCAATCCCTTCCAGGCGCCCGTGTCCCGCGTCGCCGATCCCTTTCCCGAAGGAGGCGACTTCGTTCCCGAGGGGCTGCGCCTTGAAGCGAGAGAAGGCATGAACTGGCTGAGCCAGGGCTGGGACCTTTTTCGCCAGGCGCCGGGCATGTGGATCTTGATTACCCTGGTTTTCGTCGTGATCTTCCTGATCCTGGGCAGCATTCCCCTTCTCGGCATCGTCCTCAACCTCGTGATTCCCGTCTTCACCGGCGGCTTCATGCTCGGCTGCAAGGCCCTGGAAGAGGGTGAAGAACTGCGTTTCGGGCACCTCTTCGCGGGCTTTTCCAATCAGGCCGGCAGCTTGATCATGGTCGGACTGATCTACCTGGTTGGACTCGTCGCGGTGGCCCTGGTGGTGATGGTGATCGCTGGTGCCATCGGATTCGGATCGGGCGTACTGCTCGGAAAGACCTCCATGACGGCGGGCCTGCTCCCATTGGTCGTCGGGCTGTTGGTAGCGGTGCTTGTCCTGCCTCTGGCCATGGCCGTCTGGTATGCCCCGGCCTTGGTTCTTTTTCACCGTCAAGGCCCGTTCGACGCCCTGAAATCCAGTTTCTCAGCCTGTCTGAAGAACTTCATGCCCTTTCTGGTCTATGGCCTCGCCTTTCTGGTGCTCGCCGTACTGGCCACGCTGCCCGTAGGCCTCGGGTGGTTCATCCTCATTCCGGTGACCCAGGCGTCGATTTACGCCAGCTACAAGAGCCTGTTCACCCGTTCCTGAAGCGAAAAGGCCAGACCGGAAGCCAAGCGATGCTCGACACCTTGCACCGCGTCGCGACGCCCGAGGGCTGCGAACTGGAACTGCGTATCGCCGGGCCGATCACGCGAGCGCGCGCCTGGCTCTTCGATTTCCTGCTCCGCCTGATCGGCTGGATAGCTCTTGGCATGATCTCCGGCTACGCCGGGAGCCTGGGGTTGGGCTTCTTTCTCGTCGGAACCTTTGTCATCGAATGGTTCTATCCCATTCTCTTCGAGGTTTACCAGGGCGGGCAGACGCCGGGGAAGAAGGCCTGCGATCTCGTCGTCCTCCATGACGACGGTCGTCCAATCGGCTGGAGCGGGTCCTTCATCCGAAATACCGTACGCTTCGTCGACTTTCTGCCCATCCTCTACGGCGCCGGGTATATCGCCAGCCTGCTCAATTCCGAAGGCAAGCGCCTGGGCGACCTCGCCGCCGGGACGGTCGTCGTCCATGCCGACCGGCGCGAAAAACACCATGCCCCATCGGAGCGAAATGGCGGCAGCGAGCCTCCGCCCATAACTCTCGCCCCCGAGGAACAGCAAGCACTGGTCGAATATCATCACCGTTGCGGCCAATTGACCGACGAGCGGGCTCTCGAATTGGCGGCGCTCCCTGGCCCCCTGGTCGCCGGACTCACGCCGGAGCAGGCACGCAGCCGCCTGCTGCGCATAGGCAATTTCCTTTTGGGCGCTTAGCCGTCGCAGCCTGGGCCGGTTAAAATGGCCGCTTTTTTGGGAATCGCACCATGGCCGGACACTCCAAATGGGCCAATATCCAGCACCGTAAGGGCCGCCAGGACGAGAAGCGCGGCGCCGCCTTCTCGAAGATCGCCAAGGAAATCACCGTCGCAGCCAAGATGGGCGGCGGCGACCCGGGCTTCAATCCCCGGCTGCGGGTTGCGGTGGACAAGGCCAAAGCCATCAACATGCCCAAGGACAAGATCGACACCGCCATCAAGAAGGGCACTGGCGAGTTGGAAGGCGTCGATTACGTCGAAATCCGCTACGAGGGCTACGGCATGGGCGGGGCGGCGATCATGGTCGACTGCCTCACCGACAACAAGGTCCGCACCGTGGCCGAAGTCCGCCACGCCTTTACCAAGTACGGCGGCAACATGGGCACCGACGGCTGCGTGGCCTTCCAGTTCAAGCACTGCGGCCAGATGCTCTTCGCCCCCGGCACCGACGAGGCGGCCCTCATGGACGCCGCCATCGAAGCCGGCGCCGAGGACGTCAATACCAATGACGATGGCTCCATCGAAGTGATCACCGGCCCTGCCGACTTCATCGCCGTCAAGGATACCCTCGAGGCGGCCGGCTTCAAGCCGGAATTCGCCGAGGTCACCATGAAGCCCGAAGGCGAAAGCGAACTGACCGGCGACGA
>SSTA01000100.1 GCA_009469685.1 Azonexaceae bacterium
GTGAGCAGCGAAGATTTTCGCGGTCGCTTCCAACTCATCACCTTCGGCTACACCGCGTGCCCGGACATCTGCCCGACCACCCTGGCCGAAATGGCCGCCGTCCTCAAGGAACTCGGACCCCGGTCGGATAAGATCCAGCCCATCTTCATCACCGTCGATCCCGAGCGCGACACCGCTTCCGTGCTGAAGGCATACACGGCCTTTTTCGACCCCCGTATCGTCGGCCTGACCGGTTCCCCTGTGTTGGTGCGGCGGGCGGCGGACAATTTCCGGGTACGTTACGAAAAGGTCCGTGACCCAGCCGACCCACCCCAGCGCTATGCGGTCGACCATTCGGCAGGACTGTATCTGATTGGCCCCGATGGCCGATTGGTCAGACGTTTCGCCTATTCCATCCCGATCGCGACCCTGGTCGATCAGATCGGTCAATCGATCGATGCACGGTGAATTGAAACTCGACCGCGGAATCACTGTCTCCAGGAAGTACCTTACCGAATTGCGACGATGAAAAATTCCGACCCGCCTGTGCTTTCCGGTTTCACCCGATCCCTCGCCGTGGCCCTCGGGGAACGCGATCGTTCGACCAGACTACATTCCGAACGCGTCGTCCGGCTGAGCCTCGAACTGGGCCGTGATTGCGAACTCGCCCGCAACGAACTGGAAATTCTCGGAATCGGTGCCCATCTGCACGACATCGGCAAGATCGGCATCCCGGACCGGGTACTCCAGAAACCCGCGCCTTTCGTGGAGGACGAATGGGAAACCATGAAGCAGCACCCGGTGATCGGAGAGCGCATCCTGCTCTCCTTGGGCGATGATCGCCTCGGCGAAGCCGCTGCGGTGGTGCGCCACCATCACGAGCATTTCGACGGCTCGGGCTATCCGGATCGCCTGACTGGAAACGCCATCCCGCTTTATTCCCGGATGATTTCCCTGGCCGACAGTTACGATGCCATCGCCATCACCCGCCCCTACCACAAAGCAAGGCATCATTCGGCCATCATGGACATTCTCGAAGCCGAATCCGGAGTCAAGCACGACCCCGAACTGCTGCGGCGATTCTGCCGCGTGATCGAGGGTTCCGAATTGCGCGCTCCGGTCGGTTCGGCCTGACCGCCCAGAATCCGTTCGCGACGATTCAGGGGTCGCGATTCATCAGGCGGGCGATGAAGTAGGGAAACAGCCCGGAACCGATCAGGGCAACTGCGGAGACGATGAGCGCCAGACCGGCGAGGGGGTCTTCCAGGATGGGATGCACGCTGCCTCCGAAACCTGCGATGCTCAGCGCGCCAGGAATCGCGATCAGGACGCCGAGCACCGAGAGAATGACGAAGCTCGCCGGATAGCGCCTCATCGGCTGCTCCCCTCGCTCCGGGGCAGCCAGTTCGCGATCTTCTCACGCAAGGCTGCCAAGGTGTAAGGCTTGGCGAGAAAGTCGTCCATTCCGGCCTCGAGGCATTTCTTTCTATCCTCCGCCGTAGCGTTGGCCGTCACGGCGATGATCGGAATCCGCCTCCCTCCTTCCCCGGCTTCACGCTCCCGAAGCCGACGCGTCGTTTCGTAACCGTCGAGCACGGGCATTCGGCAATCCATCAGGATCAAGGCATAGCGCTGGGCGCTCGCGGCCTCCAGCGCCTGGGCGCCATCCTCGACCAGGTCGAATTCCGCGCCCAGCTTTTCGAGCAGGTTCCGGGCCACTTGCAGATTGACCCGATTGTCCTCGGCTACCAGGATACGGCCCGGGGGCAAAGCGGCCGGCACATCGCCGGAATATTCGTCACCCGTCGGATACCGAACCTCGGGAACCGCAACCAGAGGGATGGTGAACCAGAATTCGGAACCTTTTCCGGGCGCGCCCCGCGCCCCGATTTCGCCACCCATGGCCTCAGCCAGTCGCTTGCAGATGGCCAGTCCGAGTCCCGTTCCACCGAATTGGCGCGTGATCGACCCATCCGCCTGGGAGAAGGGCTTGAAGAGCCACTGATCGGCATCGTCAGGAAGGCCGATACCGGTATCGCGCACCGCAAGCCGCAGCCTTTCCCCATGAGGATCGCTCAACCGGGTGACCTCCAGGGAAATCTCACCCTCTTGCGTAAATTTGAGCGCATTGGAGACGAAATTGTTAACGACCTGCCGGAGTCGCAAGGGATCTCCGGTGAGTTCCTGCGGAATATCCGGAGCCACCTCCGCCCGCAGTCCGATCCGATTCCGCCGCGCCTCTCCGCCATGCAGGGTCACGATTTCGTCCACCAATTGGCGGATATCGAAGGCAACCCGCTCGATTTCCATGCGCCCAGCTTCTATCTTCGAAAAATCCAGCACATCGTTGATGAGTGCCAGGAGGTGGCGGCCTGAATCCAGGGCGGTGCGGGCATATTCTTCCTGCTCGGCGCTGAGCCCGGTCATCAGCAGCAGTTCGGTCATCCCCAGGATGCCATTCATGGGAGTGCGGATTTCGTGGCTCATGGTCGCCAGGAAGCTGGACTTGGCGACGCTCGCGGCTTCGGCTTCCTGCTTGAGCCGCACCATGGCCTCCATGTCGGCCTCGCGTCGGCGCAGATTGCGCACCACACTGACCATCAGAACGAGCAGCACCACGATGGCGGCAGAAGTCGCGGCAGCGACCAGCGCGACTGAACGCTTCCAGCTTGCGAGAAAGAGATCTTCGGTGATGACCGGATTGACCACCAGCGGAACACCCGCCACCCGACGGGGCGCGGCGAGTCGCAGAGTCTCGGTGCCATCGGTGAATCGCGGACTGTCGAGCAGGACGACATCGTCCGTCTTGCCCTGGACGCGGATGACGATATGGGCCGAACCGGTGGTATTGACCGTCCCGATCAAGTCATCCTTATGGGGCCACCGGGTAAGCAGCATGAGGTCGTCGCGATAAAGGCTGATCAGGGCGCCAGGGCCCAGATTACGGGCAACCCGCTCGTAGAATCCGGTGAACCCCTCGACCGATATGCCGATCAGCACAAGGCCCAGGAATTGGCCCTGAGGATCGTCGAGACGCCGACTGATGTAGAAGGTCCACTTGCCGTTGGCCCGATTGCGCACGGGCTTGCTGATGAAGTGGCGCAATTGGGGATTGTCTCGGTGAGCCTGGAAGTAGTCCCGGTCGGCCAGATTGATTCCCTGTACCGGATAGCTGCGGCTGAAATTGATGTTGTCGCCATTGGCCGCGACGATGGTCGCCACATCGACGTTCGGCAAGCCTTGTATCTTCTCGCGCAGCATGTGATGGATCTCGCGGGTCGAGAGTTTGCGCCGCAAGCTGTCCTCATCCGCCACACCCGCCTGCTCGACACGCTCGGCCACCGAATCGAGCACCACCTGGGCCGCCGACACCGTCTGGGCGGCATGTTCGGCGAGGACCAGGGAAAGGCTTCCCAACTGCTTGCGCCAGGCGTCGATCTCGCTTTCCCGCAAGGCAACCGCCGCCGCGACCGCAGCAATCACCAGGGCGGCCATCGCCGCGAGTCCAAATACCACGACGAGCCGACTGGTCCGCACGGTCCCCACTGCCTCGCCCAACGCCATATGCGCTCCTTCCGCCGCAAGGCGACAAGGATAGCCGGAATTCGCTCCGGTTCACTCGGGAACGAAGACGCGACTGGTCCCCAGGTCGACACTGCGCAACGGCTGGCGGTAAAGGGCTCCGAGACGCTCAGCGGTCAAGACGACGTCGACGGGACCCAGGTCCACGCGGCCGTCGCCGTAAAGCAGCAGCGCCCGCTGGCAGAAGCGGAAGGCCAGCCCAGGGTCGTGCAGAACCATGATCGCCGCCACCCCCTTGCCGCGCGCCAACCGGCCAAAGAGATCGAGGACCTCCATCTGGTGGCAGAGGTCGAGGTGGGACAAGGGTTCGTCGAGCAGGTTGAGGGGGGTGTTCTGGGTCAGGAGGGTGGCAATGGCCAGGCGCTGGCGTTCGCCTCCGGACAGGGTCGCCACGGCGCGGGCGTCAAAACCGCCGAGCCCCACCGCCGCCAATGCTTCACGGGCCAAGGTCGCGTCGGTTTCGCTCTCCCAGTCCCATCGTCCCAAATGGGGATGGCGTCCGGCGAGGGCAGTTTCGAGAACTGTCGCGGCAAAAGGATCGGCCTGATTTTGACCCAACCATGCGCGCTGCCGCGCCGCCGCTCGTGGAGACAGACTCCCCCAGGGCTCCCCGCCGAGAAGAATTTCACCTTCGCACGGTGGCCTCAATCCGGCCAGGGTCGCCAGAAGAGTGGACTTCCCCGCACCATTGCGCCCCAGAACCGCCAGGCACTCCCCCGCCTCGACGCTAAGCTCAAGGCCGTCGACCACCTTCCGGCCGCCCACTTCGACCACCAGCCCCCTGGCCTCGAGCAAGGGCGGGCTCACCGCGGATACCTCGCGAGGACCAGGAGGAAGGCGGGAACCCCGATAAGGGCGGTGAGGACTCCGACCGGCAATTGCTGTGGTGCCACCACAGTACGGGCCAGGGTATCGGCGAAAACGAGCAGGGCTCCCCCGGCCAGCACTGAGGCGGGTAGAAGCAAACGCAGGTCGCCACCCACCGCCAGACGAATCCCGTGGGGCACGAGAAGTCCGACAAAACCGATGGCTCCGGCAGTGGTGACGGCGACCGCCGTCGCCAGGGCGGCCAGAAAATAGACGGCGATCCTCAAGCGCCCCACGGCCACGCCGAGGGCCTGGGCCTGAAAAAGCCCCCGTGCGAGGAGATTCAGCTCCCGGGCCAGGGGCAGGGCAGCAGCGAGGCACCCTGCGAGGACTGCCATCGGCAAATGCCATTCCGCGGTTTGCCCAAGGTCCCCCATCAACCAGAACAACATTCCGCGCAAGCTCGCCTCCGGGGCGAGGGCGAGCAACAAGGCGATGACCGCCCCGCAACCGGCAGCAACGATGACCCCGGTCAACAGCAGGCGGGTCTGAGTCCAACTGCCGTCGCCGTGCGCCAGGCCGAACACCACCAGCATGGTCGCCATGGCCCCGGCGAATGCCATGAGGTCGATCCCCGGCGCTGCGAGCCCCAGCAGCATGGCGACCAGAGCGCCAACCCCCGCCCCGCCGGATACTCCCAGCACATAGGGATCGGCAAGGGGGTTGCGCAAGAGCGTTTGCATCAGGGCGCCGGCCAGGGCCAGCAATCCGCCGCAGGCAAATCCGGCAAGAGCCCGCGGCAGGCGCAATTGCAGGACGATGGCTGCTGCCGGGCCGTCACCGCCAGCCAACAGCGAGGCGAGTTCGCTTCCGCCGATCGGCACGGTCCCCGCCGCCAGCGCAATGCCAAGGCTCGCCAGAGCCAGCCCTGCGAGACTGGCGAGAATCAGGAGCGCGCGGCGGCGGGTGGGCACGGATCAGAAGGAGTAGCGCAAGTCGGCAAAAAAGCTGCGGCCATCGGCCGGATAGTAACTGGACCCGAAACCGAAATCGTAACCGGTGGGCGCATAACGCTTGTCCGCCAGATTGAGGACGCGCCCGCGAGCGGTCCACCGAGCGTGCTGCCAGGTCACGACCAGATCGGCGATGGAATACGCCGGCAGTCGAGGCCGCACGTTGCCGGTGTCGCCGCCGAAATACCGGCGCCCGATATGCTGGGCGAGCAGGGCGATGTCCCATTCTGCCGACGGCAGAAAGTGCACTCCCGCGTTGGCCTGGACCCGGGGGACCAGAGGAATGTCATTGCCACGGTCGCTCCCTTCACGAAAAGTCGCCGACTGAAGATTGACTCCCCCGCTCAGCTTCCAGAAACGGTTCACATCGACGCTGCCATTGGCTTCTATTCCCCGGTGACGCGTCTTGGCCAGATTTTCGTTCTCGAAGGTCAATAAGCTGAAGGCGATTTCATCCTTCATTTTCAGATCGTAGGCAGTGACCTGCAGCGTATGGGAAGCACCCGACCACTGGCCGCCCAGATCGATGAAGCTGCCACGCTCCGGTCGCAAGGTCTCGCTGACGAAGCCGGCAAATGTCGTCAGTTCGTCCAGATTGGCGAACCGAAAGGTCGATCCCCCACGGACAAAGAAGCGTAGTCCGTTCACCGGGCGATAGGCGAGGCCGATTTCGCCTATGGTTTGGCGGTGGTCGTTCGAGATGCGCCCGCCGGCCGTGTCGGTAGCCTTCTGGTCGATGGTCTGCTCCCGACCGCCCAGGGTCAGGCTGACACTGGAAGCCAGTTCCGTCCGATTCTGGACATAGACCGCCCGGCTGATCTGATCGATGCGGACGATCTTGTTGACCGGGGCGGACGGTGTGCTCGAACGTCGCGAATCGAGTTCCCCGTCGTAGTAATCGACCCCGAGGGTCGTCGTGCTGGCGAGGGAGCCAAGGCCGTGCTTCCAAAGCAAGCGGGGAGTGAAAGACACGGTATCGGTCCGCCGGTTGTCGAAAGAGCTGAAATTGGATATCCACGACTCGTTGTCGGTTTCGGACCGCGTCAGTTCGGCCGCCAGGGTCAACGAGTCGGACACGCGCCATTCGAAGCCGGGGCGAACGAAGCCGGCGCGCCGTTCGGCACGACTGTCCAGGGTTTCCGCCTGGCGCGGGTTGGCCCGATACTGGGCCTGGGTAAGCACTCCGGGCAGTCCGGCTTCGAGTTTCGACCATCCCATGTCCAGGAAGGCTTCGCCGCTCTCGAAACGGTAGCCCAGGCGGCCGTTGGCGTTGTTCCGCTCCTGGGCATTGTTGCGGCGCCAGCCGTCCGTCTCCTGGTGGTTGGCGGCCAGGGCCAGATCGAAATCGCCGACACGACGCGCCAGATTGGCGGCCAATTGACGCCCATCCCGACTTCCCAGCCCGACGACAACGCTTCCTCCGTCCTTGCGGGATCCGGTAATGATGTTGATGACCCCACCGACGGCATTGTCGCCGTAGAGCACAGCCCCGCTCCCGCTGACGATTTCGACGCGCTCGATGCTGTCCAGGGGCACCAGGCCCCAGTCGACACTGCCTGAATCGAGGGGATTGAGCCTCTGGCCATTGAGTAGGACCAGAGTGCGCTGCCCCGCCCCGTCGCCAAATCCCCGCATGTCGATGGCGGTATCCGCGCCGATCGATCCGTAGAGGGGGCGCACGACTACGCCGGCGACATTCTTGAGGACATCGGGCAACGTGGCCGCTCCAGAAGCGGCGATGTCTTCGCGACCGATGACCAGGACATTGGCGGCGGCGCCCAGACTCGATTCGCTGAAGCGGCTGGCGGTCACCACGACGGTCCCGGGACTCGCGTTCTGCTCGGCGTGAGCGAGGGGAAATAACAGGACTGACAGCGTTGCTGCCAGGATCTTGGGATGCGGTTTCATGATTCTCCCTTTCCCGGCGGGCGTCCCCGCACGCCGGAGGCTGACGATAGAAGCGCCAAAAGGAGAACAGGGGCGGGGGAGCCCGGCACCGCCTCCCCGCGGCCCTTCGCTGGATGTGCAAGGCCGGTATCCGGGCTCGCGAGTCTTGACCTGCCGCCTTCCCAGGCTTGCGCCCAGTGGCATCGTGGCATGTCCGCACTCGCTTACCGTTGCGGGGGCAGCAGCGGAATGGTCCCTATGGACGCACCGCTTTCCCGTTTAACCGCGGTCGGAACGATCCTTCCGCAGCACCTGACACAAGCGTCATTGTAGCAGAGGGGGCAATCCAGGGCACGACCCACCCGCGGCCAATCCATACAATCCACTTTCAGAACATGGGCTTACTCCTTGACGTCATTTTGATTTTGCCTCTATAGTGCCGCCCATGAACAGCGAACTGGATGCCCTCGAGGTCAAGGTCGAACAGATCCTTGCCCTCGTACATCGCCTGCGGGCCGAAAACGAAGTCCTGCGCAATCAACTGGCGACGGCGGAAACCGAGCGCCTTTCGCTGCGCCAGAGAATCAACACCGCCCGCGACCGCCTGGAGTCCCTGGTGGATAAACTTCCCGAAGAGGCCTGAGGTGGAAGTCGAAGCCCATTTCCTCGATGTCAAGATCATGGGCCGCGAGTACCGCGTGGCCTGTACCCCGGACGAGCGGGATGCACTGCTTTCAGCCGTGGAGATGGTTGATGGCCGCATGCGCGACATTGCCCAGCGAACGCGCAATACCATCGCCGAGCGCGTCGCCGTGATGGCGGCCCTCAATATCGCCCACGAACATCTGTCGGCGCCCCGGACCTCTCCGGAGCCGCTTCCCGCACCAGAAGATTCGCTTGCCAGTTCCGAGGCAAAGCGTAGAATCGATGCCATGGGAGCACGGCTTGATTCCGTGCTGGGACCGCAAAGCCAACTCGATCTTTAGCAGCGCGCGTTGCTTTCGGCTCCGACCGCCGAGCGTCCCCTGCAGTGTTTGTTTTGGCCATATATTCCTTGGACCAATGCTGATTGGCATCGGTTGCGGACCGTTGAAACCGCTGTTGTGAGCCTCCTCCGCCGGAGGCGCCTGATGCGGAAGGAAAGCGACCACTCTGGACCCAGGTTCAGGATGCCGGCCTGACGGCACTTGCGGGGGCCAGTTTTTGTAGCGAACAGAACGGGCGGCAGGGAATCCTGCCGCCCGTTTCTATTCCCGGAGCAATCCAGCGTGCAGTATTGGCTGATGAAATCCGAGCCGAACGAGGTCTCCATCGACGATCTGGCTGCCAGGCCCGGGCAGAGCGTTCCCTGGTTCGGCGTGCGCAATTATCAGGCGCGCAATTTCATGCGGGACGCGATGCGCATGGGAGATCAGGCCTTCTTCTATCACTCCGGCTGCAGCGAACCGGGAATTGCCGGAATCTGCGAGGTCTGCTCGGGGCCTTACCCGGACGACAGCCAGTTCGATCCTGCGAGTCCCTATTTCGACCCCAAGGCCAGCCGGGAAAATCCGCGCTGGCAACTGGTCGACGTCCGTCTGGTGGCCAAGACCCGGTACCTCTCCCTCGCCGAATTGCGTTGCCACTCCGAACTCGCCGGCATGCGGCTTCTCGCTCCGGGAAATCGTCTTTCAATCACGCCGGTCAGTCCGGAAGAATGGGCTTTCATCACCGGGAGCCTGCTGGGACGTCGATGAGTTGGTGGTGGCTGAGCTATCCGCTCCTGGGCATCTTCGGGGGCTTTGTCGCAGGCTTGTTCGGAGTCGGCGGCGGAATGACGCTGGTTCCCTTCATGTACATGATCTTTCTGGCGCAGGGGATGCCGGCCGAGCACGTCATTCACCTCTCCCTCGGCACTTCGATGGCCACCATCCTGCTGACTTCCATCTCCAGCATGCGCGCCCACCATGCCCACGGCGCCGTCAACTGGACCATCGTCCGCGCCATGGCGCCGGCCCTGGTCATCGGTACCTTCGGCGGATCGCAGCTCGCCGGCCAGGTTCCGACCCGGCCCCTGACCCTGGTGTTCGTGGTCATCGTGTATTACGCGGCCGCTCAAATGATCCTCGACGCCCGACCGAAACCGCACCGCGGCCTGCCGGAAACGACCGGATTACTGGCCGCCGGGGGATTGATCGGCATTGTTTCCAGCCTGGTGGCGGCCGGCGGCGGCTTCCTCTCGGTGCCCTTCATGCTCTTTTGCAACGTTCCCCTGCATACGGCCGTCGGTACCTCGGCGGCCCTGGGTTTTCCGATCGCCCTCGCCGGCACGATCGGCTACGTCGTCGCCGGCGGGCAGGACCCGACCCTGCCAGCCTTCACCCTGGGTTACATCTATCTCCCGGCTTTCGCCGGCATCGTCGCCTTGAGTACCTTGATGGCTCCCGTTGGCGCCCGGCTCGCCCACCGACTTCCGCTGAAGAAACTGAAGCGGGCCTTCGGCGCGTTCCTCGCATTGCTGGCGACGAAGATGCTCCTCAACCTCGTCAACTAGACCACCGCCAAAATGGTGGCGAGCCTGTTCAGCGCGCCTTGAACTGCGGCTTGCGCTTCTCGAAAAAGGCCGCCAGACCTTCCCTATAGTCCTCGGTCTCGAGGAAGGCGAACGAGGCCGCCCTTTCCTCCTCGCTGAGCGGCAGCCCGGTCCGGAGTCGCCGTATCCACTGCTTGTGCCAAGCTGCAACCAAGGGGGCTCCGGAAGCAATCCGGCGCGCCGTTCCATAGGCTTCGTCGACGACAAGGCTATCGGCCACCACCCGGGTGACAATGCCCTTGGCATGCGCCTCGAACGCTGTGAGGATGCGGCCCTCCAGCAGAAGCTCCTTGAGCACGGCGGGTCCCGCAAGATCCAGGAGTCCTCTCATTTCATCCGGATACATGGAAAATCCGAGCCGGGCGATGGGTACGCCAAAGCGGGACGACTCCCCACAGATGCGCAGATCGCAAGCTGCGGCGATTTCCAGTCCGCCACCGATGCAGGCCCCCTGTACGAGGGCGACCGTGGGATGGCCGCATTGGGCGATGGCGCCCAGGGCCAGAGCGACCTCGTCATGGTAGGCGCGGGCCTGTTCCAGGGTAGTCCGCTGGGTCAGAAATTCCTCGAGATCGCCACCGGAAGCAAAAGCCAAGCTTCCCTCACCACGCAGGACGATGCATCGGATCTCGCTTTGCCGGCCCAGATCGCGGAACAGTTCCGTCAGGCGCCGCCACATCCCCAAATCGATGGCGTTCAATTTCCCGGGGCTGTCAAGAACGACCGTCGCCAGGTCGCCAGCGACCTCGCACTCCACCGAGCCTGCCATGGGCGTGATTCAGGCAGCCTTGGCGTGAGCGTCCTGCATCTTCGCCAAGGCTTCGCGGCCCGAAAGCAGGTGGTCGTGCATCGCCGTTTCCGCCGCCGACGGCTGACCCGCCTTGATGGCCGCCAGGATCGTCCGGTGCTCGTCCAGCGACTGCTGCAGGCGCCCTTCGAGAGAGAGAGAATGCAAGCGCGACAACTTAAGAACCTTGCGCAAATCCTGAATCACCGACAGCATCCAGCGGTTGCCGGAGAGTTCCTGGATGCGCCGGTGAAACAGCTGATTGGCTTCGAAGAATGCATCGATACGGCCATCGCGGGCGCTTTGCTCCAAGGTTTCGTGTATCGCCTCGAGGCCCTCGACGTCGGCCCGCGTGGCCCGCCTTACGGCTTCGGCGGCGCAGCGCCCTTCGAGCATTGCCATGAGGGGGAATATATCGTCCAGATCTTCGGCGCTGATCTCGGTGACGTAGCACCCGCGGCGCGGCCTCAGGGTGACCAGTCCTTCGGAAGCCAGCACTTTCAGCGCTTCGCGCAGAGGGGTGCGGGAAATGCCGTACTGCTCGGCGAGCTTTTGCTCATCGATCCAGGTGCCCGGCGGCAACTCATGCGCAAAGATCCGTTGACGCAGACGCTCGGCAACTTCCTGATAGAGGGCGGTAGGGGCGATGCGGTGGGTCATCCTCTTGTCTCTCTCGGATAGGCACTTCTTGCATACATAATTATGGATGCAGTATTATACAAACGTAGCACTACTCTTGGCAAAGTACCAGCGTAGAATTTTGAATTCTGCATCAATGGTACACAAAATCGAACCTGCGAGGCCTGTCATGTCCGACACATTTCACGATTCGAACCATCTGGATGCATGGGAAAAATTGGCATCCCGGCAGGCCCCTGGCGGCGACATCGCCAATCTCGTCTGGAATACGCCCGAGGGATTGGCGGTCAAGGCGTTGTACACAAGGCAGGATATCGACGATCTGGCTTATGTCGACACCCTGCCCGGCCTCGACCCCTTTCTGCGCGGCCCGCAGCCGACCATGTATGCAGTTAAGCCCTGGACCATTCGCCAGTACGCGGGTTTTTCCACCGCCGAGGAGTCCAACGCCTTCTACCGAAAGGCGCTGGCGGCCGGCGGCCAAGGCGTTTCCGTGGCCTTCGATCTGGCGACTCACCGCGGCTACGACTCCGACAACCCCCGGGTCGTCGGCGACGTGGGCAAGGCGGGAGTAGCGATCGACTCGGTCGAAGACATGAAGATTCTTTTCGACGGCATCCCCCTCGA
Organism: Azonexaceae bacterium; assembly: GCA_009469685.1. The sequence goes on from SSTA01000100.1 coordinate 11,894, forward strand.
CCGTATCTCGGTCTCGATGACCATGAATGGAGCCGTATTGCCCATCCTGGCCGGCTACATCGTCGCCGCCGAAGAGCAGGGGGTGGCCAAGGAGCAATTGTCCGGAACCATCCAGAACGACATCCTGAAAGAATTCATGGTGCGGAATACCTATATCTATCCGCCCAAGCCGTCGATGAAGATCATCGCGGACATCTTCGCCTACACGGCGCAGAACATGCCGAAGTTCAACTCTATCTCGATTTCCGGGTATCACATCCAGGAAGCGGGGGGTAACCAGGCCATCGAACTGGCCTTCACTCTGGCCGACGGCATGGAGTATGTGCGGACCGGCATCGCCTCGGGTATGGATGTGGACACCTTCGCCGGCCGTCTGTCGTTCTTCTGGGCGGTGGGCATGAATTTCTACCTGGAGATCGCCAAGATGCGGGCCGCGCGGCTCCTTTGGCACCGCATCATGACCCAGTTCGGCGCCAAGAACGCCAAATCCAAGATGCTGCGCACCCACAGCCAGACCTCCGGCTGGTCTCTGACCGAACAGGATCCGTACAACAACGTCGTGCGGACGACCATCGAAGCGATGGCGGCCGTCTTTGGCGGCACCCAGTCCCTGCACACCAACGCCCTCGACGAAGCCATCGCCCTGCCCACCGAGTTCTCGGCTCGCATCGCCCGCAACACCCAGCTCATCATCCAGGAAGAAACCCACATCACCAGCGTCATCGACCCCTGGGCCGGTTCCTACATGATGGAAAAGCTGACCCAGGACATGGCCGACAAGGCTTGGGCCATCATCGCGGAGATCGAGGCCATGGGCGGCATGACCAAGGCTGTCGAATCCGGCTGGGCCAAGATGCAGGTCGAGACCTGCGCCGCCGACAAGCAGGCTCGCATCGATTCGGGCAAGGACGTCATCGTCGGGGTCAATAAGTACAAGCTGGCCAAGGAAGACCCCATCGAGATCCTCAATATCGACAACCACGCTGTGCGCGAGGCCCAGATTGCCCGCCTGAAGCGGATACGCGCGTCCCGCGACGGCGCTTCGGTCCAGGCCGCCCTCGACGCGCTGACCCGGTGCGCTGAAACCGGCGAGGGCAATCTGCTCGACCTGACCGTCAAGGCCATTCGTTTGCGTGCTACCGTAGGCGAAGTTTCGGACGCGCTGGAACGGATCTTCGGTCGCTTCCGGGCCAACAATCAGACCA
>SSTA01000418.1 GCA_009469685.1 Azonexaceae bacterium
CTGCGGGCCGGTCGTACCGTCCAGCGTCTCCTGGAAGTCGAGATCTATCGCATCATGGCGCTGCTCGCCTTTCCCGTCGCCAAGGGTGTCGGACGATTGCTCAACCGCGCCGAACAGGAACTGGCCGACCTCATCGACCGCATGGGCTCCGCCCGCTCGCCCGAGGACGAAAGAGCCGTCCTAAACGACCTGACCCGGCTCGCCGCCGAGGTCGAGCACTCGGTAGCCAGCACCAATTACCGTTTCGGGGCCGCCGCCGCCTATTACCGGCTGGTCCAGCAGCGGGTCGGCGAACTGAAGGAAAGCCACGTTTCCGGCATGCCCACGATTCGCGGCTTCATGGAACGCCGCCTGGCTCCTGCGCTGAACACCTGTAACGCCATAGCGGGACGCCAGGAAGATCTCTCCGCCCGTATCGCCCGCACCAGCCAGCTGCTGCGTACCCGGGTGGACATCGAACTGGAGCGCCAGAACCAGGAAGTGCTCTCCCAGATGAACCGCCGAGCCAAATTGCAGTTGCGCCTGCAGGAAACCGTCGAGGGCCTCTCCGTGGTCGTCCTCACCTATTACGGTTCTCAGCTCGTCCAATATCTCGCCAAGGGCACGAAAGATTTGCACCACTGGAACACCGACGTGATCACCGCCGTTTCGATTCCGATCATCGCCGGCCTGGTGGCCTGGGGCACGCATCGCATGCGCAAAAAGCTGGCGGCGGAAGAGGAGGCACCCCACTGACACGCGGGGTGCCGGCATTCAGGAACCCGGAGACGCGCTGCGGGCACGGCCAGGTGGCCAGCCTTGAGTTTCTTGAGAGACCATCACATCAATGCTTCAAATTGCGTCAAAGGCATCGGCCGGTGGAACATGAACCCCTGAAAGGCGCAGCATCCGTGGACCTCAAGAAATCCGCGCTGAGCTTCAGTTTCGACGCCTTCGGCCAGAACCTCCATCGCCAGGGCCTGGCCCATGGTGATGATGGTCCTTGTAATGGTTTCATCGCTGTGTTTTCCCGGGACGTTGTGGACGAACGAGCGATCGATCTTGAGCTGGCTCAAGGGCAGCCTCGCCAGGTAGGACAGCGATGAATATCCCGTACCGAAGTCGTCGATCGACAATCCGACACCCAATTTCCTGATGGCGTCCATCTTCTCGATGGTGTCCTCAATGTCCTCCAGCACCGCGCTTTCGGTGAGTTCGAATTTCAATCGGGTCGCGTCGGCACCACTCGTCTCCAGGATCCGCGTCACCTGCGGTACGAAATCCGTTTGCCGGAACTGTCGCGAACTGACATTGACCGCGAGGCGCAAGTCTCGCAGTGCGGGGACCAGCGCCCAGGTCCTCAACTGGCCACACGCCGTTTCGATGACCCAATAGCCGAGGGGAACGATCACGCCGGTGTCCTCCGCCAGGGGGATGAATTCGTCCGGCGCCACAAGCCCCCGACCTGCATGCTGCCAACGTAACAGGACTTCGGCGCCAATAATCCGGCGTTCAGCGTCGACCTGGGGTTGGTAATAGAGAAGGAACTGGTGCAAGTCGAGGGCTCGGCGAAGTTCCTGCTCCAGGGCGCTGCGCCGATCCAAGGCGGCTTGCATTGCCGGATCGAAGAAACGCATGGTGTTACGACCCTTGCTCTTGGCTTCGTAGAGCGCCAAGTCGGCTTGTTTGAACACCTCTTCCACCGAATTTCCACCACCCAGGAGCGTGACTCCAATACTCAGACGGCAATGATATTCCGAGCCCTTCAGATTGAACGGCTGTTCGATGACCTGCCGTAGCTAGTCGCCAACCTGCTGGGCGAGGGCGCCGACGATTTCCTTCTCTCCCGCCAGTTCCTCAATCAAGACGACAAACTCGTCACCCCCCAAACGAGCGACGGTATCGAATTCCCGCACCACCGACCGCAGTCGATGGGCCACCTCAGCCAGCAGGAGATCGCCGACATCATGGCCGCGGGTATCGTTCAGGATCTTGAAATTATCCAGGTCGAGCAGGTAGAGGGCGCCAAAATCCCCGCCCCGCGCCTTGGCGGCAATGGCGTGCCCCAGGCGCTCCTGAAGCAGGCGGCGATTGGGCAGGTGGGTCAGGGGATCGTAGTAGGCCAGGCGGTGAATTTCCGCTTCCGCTTCCTTATTGACGGTGATATCCGAAAAACTCCCGACGTAGTGGGTGACTTCGCCCTTTGGCGTCCGGACGGCCGTAATGGTCAACAACTCGGCGTAGATCTGGCCGTTCTTGCGCTTGTTCCAGATTTCTCCCTGCCAATACCCCTGGTCCCGTACCGAAGACCACAATTTTTCGAAGAAACGGCGATCCTGCTTGCCCGAATTCAGCAGGGCGGGGGTCTTGTCGATGGCCTCCTCGGGCGTATAACCGGTCAAGCGGGTAAATGCCGGATTGACCCGCAGAATCACCCCTTGCGGATCGGTGATGAGCATGCCGTTCTGGGATTCGAAGGCAACCGAGGCAATACGCATCTCGTCTTCGATGTGCTTCCGCGCGGTTATGTCGCGCAGGGCGGTAATGCGGATCAGGCGCCCGGCATAATCGAGCATCTGGCTTCGGGCCTCGACCTGGACCAAGTGCCCATCCTTGTGCAAGACAGCAAACTGGATGATGCCTTCCCCACCCCGAAAAGCCTGCTCAAGCACTCGTTCCCGATCGGGCTGATGAATCAGCCGTTCGACCGGCAGCTGTTGCATTTCTTCGCGCGTGTAACCGAGCAGCTCGAAGAGCTGGTCGTTGCCATCGACGAACCGCCCCGCCTCGCTGATCGAGATTCCCTCGAAGGTTGCAGCAGCGAGCATGCGAAATCGGGCTTCGCGGTCGGCGATTACCTGGGCGGCGCGTTTTCGTTCGGTGATATCAACAACGGACCACAAGGATTCGCCGTTTTCTCGATCGAGCTGCGCGCCGCTCACGTCAACCCAGATGGCTGCCCCGTCCTCGCGAACGAGTTCAAACTGGGTCCGAAAGATTCCGCCAGCCTCGATCACCGGATAGGCGGCGGCCCCCAGCTCCCGGTAGGCGTTCTCGCTCGGATAGGTCTGCCGCGTCGGAACCCCGTTCAACTGCCCCGATCCGTAACCCAGAAGTTTCTCGAAGGCAGGATTGGCCCATACGATGGTGCGATTCTTGACGGTGACGATTCCGACTAGCTCATTGTCGAGAATAGCTCTCTGTTCTGCCAGATGGCGTTCCAATCGTCGCTGAACGCGCTTGCGCTCGGTAATGTCGGTGGCAATGCCGCAGATCGCGTAGGTCTCTCCGCCAGGATTCCTCAAAGGGAATTTGAGCACCAGGTAAGTGTGCAGCCCGTCGTCCTGCGGAACAACCTCCTCAAACTCCAAGGCTTTCCCCGCCCTGAACACGTCCTGGTCGGCAGCACGCACCGCGTCGGCGACGTCTGGGGGAAAGAGATCGTAGTCCGTGCGGCCGAGCAAAGCCTCATTACTGACATGGAACAGGTCGGTGAAGCGCTTGTTGATCCGCAAATAGCGACCGTCCAATCCTTTGACGAAGACCACGGCCGACGTGTTGTCGATGATCGAGCGCAGGAGGTACTCGCTCTGCTGCAACTCCCTTTCTGCCGCCTTGAGTTCGTCGATATTGGTGGCGATTCCGAGGACGTGATCACAGTGCGCCGAATCCAGGAACAAGGGCGTCTTCACCGTGCTGTACCAGTGCACCGATCCGTCGGAATAGGTCACCGGTTCAGCGACAATCAACTTGCTTTGGCGCGAATCCATGACCTCACGGTCATCGCGAAGAAAGGCCTCTATTTCTTCCGGATTGCTGTGCAGCGAAGCATTGAGGCGACCCTCGACCTCTTCGACGGCGAGGTTGTAGGCCTTGGCCAAGCCCCGATTGGCGAGCAGGAAACGCCCTTCACGGTCCTTTACGAAGATCATGGCGGAACTGGTATCGATGACGTGGCGCAGGAATCGCCAGTCGCGGCCGAACCCGCCAGGGACCTCCGATGGATTCGCAGCCAGGGCCAAAACGAGCTGCGCGTCGGACTCCCAGCCTCCGATCAAAGTCAGTTCGGCGACGCAATTGCCGGCTTGCGCGCAGGCGAGGCTCACCGTCGTTCCAATGGGGTATTGCCCCGCACGGCTCAGGGCAAGCCGTAAAGCGGCCTGATCTGCCGCAGCAACCAGATTCGGAAATGCGTACCCGGAATGGAGCTGCCCCGAGGTTTCGCCCAGCCATTCGGCTGCTGCAGGATTGAATTCGATAACCCGTTGACCTCTCAACAGGATGGCCGCCACCGACCAATCGGAGATCAGTGCTCGTAGCGTCTGCTCTATGGTTGTCGACACGTCATCCCGGTCCATTGTTTTGCGTTGCCCCGCGAAGATTCTCAATTCGAACGCGACAAGCGTGTGCCTTCGGGCTCCGATGTATCTCTAGACCTACGACACTCTGGTCCGTCGGCAGTTCGGCGAATCCCCTGTGTTCGGTAAAGCACTACTGAACAAGTTCTGCGCAGTCTGAACCCTTGGATTGCCTTTCAAGAGCCAGATGCGCTTCGGAACCGCAGGCTCCATCGATCCCGGACGAGCCGATCGCCCCTTATAATTCGTCCTTTGCTCCGGGAAAGCCGCTGTGACCGCTCCCCTTTTCAATTCGTCCATCGCCAGCCTGCCGCTCCTCTCCCGAGGCAAGGTACGCGACATCTACGCCGTCGATGCCGATCGGCTCCTCATCGTCACCACCGACCGCCTTTCGGCCTTCGACGTCATCCTACCGGACCCCATTCCGATGAAGGGCGCGGTACTGACCGCCGTCGCCGACTTCTGGTTCGCCAAGCTGGGGCATATTGTGCCCAACCAGCTCACCGGAGTTGATCCGGAGAGTGTCGTGGCGCCCGACGAGCGCGACCAGGTCCGCGGCCGAGCGGTCGTGGTCAAACGCCTAAAGCCCCTGCCCATCGAGGCGGTCGTCCGCGGCTACGTCATCGGCTCTGGCTGGAAGGACTACCAGGCCACCGGCGCCATCTGCGGCATTGCCCTGCCAGCGGGCCTCAAAATGGCCGCCAAGCTGCCCAGTCCCATCTTCACACCGGCCACCAAAGCCGACGTCGGCGACCACGACGAAAATATCTCTTTCGCCAAGGCCCAGTCCAATTGCGCTGCCACCCTGGCGGCGCAGTTGGCCGGTTCCGGAAAGAACGGCGCCGAGCTTTGTGCCCAGGCTCGCACCGCGGCACTGGCCTTATACGAAGCTGCCGCCAGCTACGCTCGCGGCCGCGGCATCCTCATCGCCGACACCAAGTTTGAATTCGGGATCGATTCTGCCGGCACTCTGCATCTCATCGACGAGGCCCTGACCCCGGACTCCTCCCGCTTCTGGCCGGCCGACCAGTATCGCGAGGGCAGCAATCCCCCCTCCTTCGATAAGCAGTTCGTTCGCGACTATCTTGAAACCCTGGACTGGAACAAGAAGGCTCCGGGCCCTCGCCTGCCGGGCGAAGTCATCGCCAAGACCGCTGCGAAATATCTCGAGGCCTGCGAACGCCTCACAGGAAAGACACTGTAATATCTCCTGAGAACCCGGCGCGAGGCGCTTGGTCAAACGGTCATCTTCGGTAGGAGTCAGCATGGAGCACGGAGTCCTCGATTCGCCCCTTCACCTGCCCGGCGTACGGCGCGTCGGCCGCGACCGCCCCGCGGTCTGGCTCTATCTCGGTTGGCAGGACCTCAAGGCGAACCCCCTTCCTAGCCTGGCCTATGGGCTGCTCTTCGGACTTTGCGGCGATGCGATCCTGCTCGCGACCATCACCCACCCCCACTTTTTCACCGTCGCCATCTCCGGCTTCGTCCTGGTCGCTCCGATTCTCGCTGCCGGGCTGTACGAGCTTTCGCGGCAGCGAGCGATGGGCAAGCATCCCGGCTTCCTCGACTCTCTTCCTCGCCTGTGGGAAAGGGCCGAGCCCCTGGCAGTTTTCGCCCTGGTCGTCGGACTTCTCGCTTTCTTCTGGGAACGCATTTCCGCGGTCATGTTTGCGGTTCTCGGCGGCACTTCGGGAATCGACACCACCCATTTCATCGCCCAGATCGTCCTCTCCGGCCAGTATCGCGGCTTCGTCGCAGCCTGGTTCATCATCGGCGCCATCGTCGCGCTCCTCGCGTTTGCGGTAAGCGTCGTCTCGGTGCCTCTGATGATAGACCGCGAGGTCAGTCCATTCACGGCCGTTGCCACCAGCCTGCGTGCCTTCTCGCTCAACCTCGAGACTTTGGTCTTGTGGGCCGCGATCATCGTCGCCCTTACCGTCCTCGGGTTTGCCACCCTGCTCTTTGGGCTGGTCTTGTTCATGCCCTTGCTCGGCCACGCGTCCTGGCACGCCTACCGCGAGTTGGTAGCCTAAGCGTCCGGATTCCCACGGGCGGCTCAAGCCGCCCTTTTCATTGCACCATTTCCACCATGATCGTTGCCAATCCACTGACCGAATTCGCCCTTCCCGCGAGCGCCGAGACGCTGCCGCGCTTCGACGCCATCGAACCTGACCACGTCAAACCGGCAATCGAAAGCCTGCTCGCCGATGCCCGATCTTTGGTGGAGCGCCTCACCGACCCTGCCGTCCCTGCAACCTGGGACGCCTTCGCCGCCCCCCTGGCGGACGGCCTCGAGCATCTTTCGCGAGCCTGGGGGATCGTCGGGCACCTGCATTCGATCAATGACATTCCCGCCTGGCGGGAGGCGTACAACGCCATGCTTCCGGAAGTGACGCGCTTCTATACCGAACTGGGGCAGAATCTGCGCCTTTTTGCCCAATACAAGGCCCTGCGCGCCAGTCCCGAGTACGCCACCCTCGCCCCGGCCCGGCGCCGCATCGTCGATAACGAGATCCGCGATTTCCGCCTCTCCGGAGCCGAGTTGGCCGACGACCTCAAGCCTCGCTTCCAGGCCATCATGGAGGAACTCGCTTCCCTGGCCGCCAAGTTCCAGGAGAACCTCCTCGACGCCACCAACGCCTTCTCGGAAACGGTGGCCGATTCCACCCTCCTCGCCGGCCTGCCCGACGACGCCATCGAGGCCGCCCGGGTGTCCGCGGAGAAGGCCGGCGTCGAAGGTTGGCGCTTCTCCCTCCAGGCCCCCTCCTACGGGCCGGTCATGCAGTACGCCGACGACCGTGATTTCCGCGCCCGCCTCTATCGCGCTTATGCCACGCGGGCGGCAGAATTCCACGAGGGGTCAAGCAAGCCGGAATGGGACAACACGCCGGTCATGCGGCGCATGCTCGAACTGCGCTTGGAAGATGCCCGACTGCTCGGCTACGACACTTTCGCCGAGGTTTCCCTGGTGCCCAAGATGGCCGAATCGCCCGCCCAGGTCCTTGCATTCTTGCGGGAACTGGCGGTCAAGGCCAAGCCCTTCGCCCAGCGCGACTTCGCCGAATTGAGCGACTTCGCGCGGGACACCCTGGGCCTCGCCCCGCTTGAACCCTGGGACGTGGCCTATGCGTCGGAGAAATTGCTCCAGGCCCGCTACGCCTTCTCGGAACAGGAGGTGAAGCAGTATTTCACCGAGCCCGCTGTTCTCGCCGGTCTCTTCCGGGTGATCGAAAATCTCTTCGGAGTTCGGGTCAAACCCGAAAGCGCCCCCGTCTGGCATCCGGACGTGCGCTTCTATCGCCTGGAAACGCCGGATGGCGATCTGGTCGGCCAGTTCTACCTCGACCTCTACGCCCGCGAAACCAAGCGCGGCGGAGCCTGGATGGACGAGGCCCAAGGCCGCCGACGCCTGGGCGCGGGACTGCAGAAGCCGATTGCCTATCTCAACTGCAACTTCTCGGCCCCGGTCGGCGGCAAACCCGCCACCTTCACCCACGACGAAGTGATCACGTTGTTCCACGAGACCGGCCATGGCCTTCACCATCTCCTGACCCGGGTAGAGGAATTGGGCGTCTCCGGAATCCATGGGGTGGAATGGGACGCGGTCGAATTGCCCTCGCAATTCATGGAAAACTACTGCTGGGAATGGGAAGTGGTCGAAGCCATGTCCGCCCACGTAGACTCCGGCGCTGCGCTGCCGCGGGAGCTGTTCGACAAGATGCTCGCCGCACGCAATTTCCAGAGCGGGCTCCAGACCGTGCGACAGCTTGAATTCGCCCTCTTCGACATGCTGCTACACAGCGAATTCGACCCCGCCGGGGACCGCTCGGTCATGGATTTGCTCGCAACGGTCCGACAGGAAGTGGCAGTCATTCTTCCACCGGCCTGGCAGCGCTTCCCCAACAGCTTTTCCCATATCTTCGGCGGCGGTTACGCGGCGGGCTATTTCAGCTACAAATGGGCAGAAGTCCTGTCGGCAGACGCTTACGCCGCTTTCGAAGAGGCGGGGAATCCCTTCGACCCCGCCACCGGACGGCGTTTCCTGGACGAGATCCTCTCCGTGGGAGGCTCGCGGCCGGCACTCGAATCCTTCACCGCCTTCCGTGGCCGCGAACCCCAGGTGGACGCACTGCTGCGCCATAGCGGTATGATTGCAGCGTAAGGTCTTTACCGGGAGGCACCTATGAAAAGAATCCTTTTGCTCGCCCTGGCTTTGACGAGCCTTTCGGCAACAGCCGAGGTCTATCGCTGGGTCGATTCCGCGGGCAAGGTCCATTTCTCCGACAGCCCGCCTCCCGGGAGCGCGCGGGAAGTCATGCGCGAAAAAGACGCCAGCGCCGTCGCCAACGATCAAGTATCTTTTGCCGCCCGCCGGGCCACCGAAAATTTCCCGGTCACGTTGTTTACCACGTCCGATTGCCCAGGGGCCTGCAAGAAGGCCCGGGAACTCCTGAGCGCTCGTGGCGTACCCTTTACCGAGAAAGTTCTCCAGAAGGCGGAGGATGCCGAGGAACTCAAGCTTCTGGTCGGCGACACCTTCGTTCCTTCGCTGCGGGTGGGAAAACAGACCATCCGCGGCTTCGAGGCCGATTCCTACAACAATCTCCTCGACCTGGCCGGATATCCGGCGGCATCCGGGACCAAGCCTCCGGCTGCCGCCCCCTGACGCAGTGCGAATCGCC
>SSTA01000011.1 GCA_009469685.1 Azonexaceae bacterium
ACGGGCACGTTCTTGAACAGCGCGGTAACGTACTCGAAAGCCTTCTGCTCGTTGCCGCCCGGCTGCTTCAGGGCCCAGGCCCAGGCAGCCAGGTAGTTCCAGCGGGCACCGCCGGAAGTCTTGGGGTTGGGGGTGATGACGGCGACGCCAGGTTTGGCCAGGTCGCCCCAGTCCTTGATCCCCTTGGGGTTGCCCTTCCGTACAAGGAAGACGATGGTCGAGGTGTAGGGCGAGGCGTTGTTCGGAAAGCGACTCTGCCAGTTGGGCACCACCAGCCCTTTATCGGCCAGGGTGTCGACGTCGTAACCCAGAGCCAGGGTGACCACATCGGCTTCCAGGCCATCCCACACCGACCGTGCCTGCTTGCCGGAACCGCCGTGGGACTGCCTGATCTGCACCACCTGTCCGGTCCTGGCCTGCCAGTGCCGGGCGAAAGCTGAGTTGAAATCCTTGTACAACTCCCGGGTCGGGTCGTAGGAAACATTAAGGAGGTTGACGTCGGCCAGGGTAGTAAAGGAAGCACCGGCCAGGCACAGGACGGTGAGCCATCTGGAGAAAGCGGTCATGGCAAGTCTCAAGTCAGGGGGAGGACGAACCTTAGTGGATACAGTTATAATCACAAAGTCTAAATAATTATTTTTATATAACCACATGGTGGAAACCTTCCCTAGACGCGCCGTCGCACGCGCCATGGCCGACCCTCATCTCTTCGTATGAATCCGAGCGAAGGCGCGGTCAGTCAACGAATGCCCTGAGCCGCCAGATCAATGCTCGCTTCAGCTCGGTAAGTCTGGCAACGCATCCTCTTCGGTCAGGCCAAACTCACCCGCATACGTTTTTCAACTTCTTCAAATGCAAAACGTACCGGAAGGAATGCCTCGATGACCTTGCAATTGGTCATGAGATGCGAAGACAACGCGTGCGTGGTAAAACTCCCCTGTCCGGCCAGTGCCATCGGCAGCAGCAACTGATCGGCCAGATGTTCGCCGACCGGAACGCCGCTGTCGCGAAAAAGGCGCGCTTCACGCGCCGCGCGGTCGGCGACCGTTTCCGCCGGCACGCCCCTTTCGCCGCAAGCGGATATCACCTCCGTCATTTCCGCATACTCGAGCACCAGCAGCAGGACGTTGCCCGGCCCCTCGTTGCTCGGGAGCACGCGCAATTCCTCGTCCAGTACGCCAAGCTGGCTGGCCGCCCGCTGCATCTCGCGCTTGGCGACTTCGGCCGGCACTCCGGCCACTACGCCAACTGCGCTTTGACGGCGCAGATCGCCACGGGAGTTCAGGTGCAAGGGCCGCCAAGCCGCAACCGGCTCGGTCGATGCCAGCATCTCGCCGCCGCCCGCCGGGTAGAACCCGTGGCGCTGCAATTGGATGTCCAGCGTTACCCCCATGCGCAGCAATAGGGGCTGCCAAGTGCGGATCAGAAAATCAGCCGGCGGTGCAGCCGGATTGTGGGTGCCGCCGCTGATGCGTAGCGTGCTCGGCCCGTCGGCAAACCACAGCGCCGGCAATACCGTCTGCAGCACCAGCGTGCAGCTGCCGGCGGAGCCGATGGCGTGGAAATAGTCGCCGCCGCGCACCGGTCCCGGCTTGAACCGCAGGCGCTGCGATCCTGGCGCAGCGCCTTCCACCTCGGCCCCGCACACCGCCGCCGCCGCCTGGACCGCCGTCAGGTGCTGGCGTAGCAGCCCCGGCTTCTTGCGTCCGGCGCGAATGCCCTCGATGGCAAAGGGGATTCCGGTAACCATCGACAGGCTCAAGGCCGTCCGCAGAATCTGGCCCCCGCCCTCGCCACGGGAGCCGTCCAGCTCGATCCATTCCATGGTGTTGTTCTCTTTCTTCAATCCTTTTCCTGGGAGACCGCCAGTACCGTTCGCATGAGGAAAGCATCGAGTGCGGCAGCTTCGCCTTCCGGTTTCTTGTAGTCGGCATCGACCGCGGTCCGCGCCAGCTCGCTTTCGACAAAGGCGTGGATGCCCGGCCAGCGCGGACTGTACTCGGCTTCGCCGGACCGCATCTTGATTGCCAGCAGCGCGTTGATTTCAACCCGCAGCGCCTCATCGGTCACCAGATACCCGGCCAGATCGGCGAAGCGCATGGGCGGCTGGCCGAGGCCACGTTCGATCCACAGTGCCGCCAGCAGCGGGCGCAATACGTAGAGGTATTTTTTCAGCCGCACGCTCTCGCCCTGCAAGTAGCCGCGAAAGTTGCGATGTGCCATCGCCAGGTAGTGATAACGGCCGCGCTGCGGCGAGAACCACTGCGCCGCCAGATCACGAATTTCCCCAGCCCAGGCCTCGTGTTGCCGATAGATCACCGGCGAATCCAGCCATTCGAGCAGTACCGGATTGGCGCGGCGCAACAGACGCAAGGTTTTACGCAGCTCCCATCCGCCCACGTCCAGCTCGTCGCTGATCGGCAATTCGATCACATCGCGCCTCGGCTCGACGGCCAGATACCAGGGCAGGCGATGCACATAAAGAAAACGCACGTCGTAATCGCTGTCCGGCGAAGCAAAACCCCAGCCCCGGCTACCCGATTCGCAGGCGTAGAGTACGCTCACATCATGCGCCACCTCGATATCCGCCAGCGCCTGAATGACGCGCTGGCGGACCGCCGGGGCGATGGGATGGGCGCTCAGTATCTTGCAGGCGTCCAGCGATTCAGCCATGGCTCATCCTTTCACACACACCACCTGACGCAGCGTATGCACGACCTCCACCAGCTCGCGCTGGGCGTGCATGACGGCGTCGATGTCCTTGTAGGCCATCGGGATTTCGTCGATGACTTCGCTGTCCTTGCGGCATTCCACGTGGGCGGTGGCCCTGATCTGGTCGTCCACGGTGTAACGGCGCTTGGCTTCATTGCGGCTCATGGCGCGGCCCGCGCCGTGGCTGCAGGAACAGAAGGATTCTTCGTTACCCAGGCCGCGCACGATATAGCTGCGGGCGCCCATCGACCCGGGAATGATCCCCAGTTCGCCTCTTTTCGCCGACACGGCGCCTTTGCGCGTTACCAGAACCTCGCTCCCGAAGTGGCTCTCGCGCTGGACGTAGTTGTGGTGGCAGTTCACCGCTTCCACGTCGGCCGCAAATGGTTTGGCGATGATCTGCCGGGCGGCGGCGACCACATGGGCCATCATCACGTCGCGATTGCGGCGGGCGTAGTCCTGCGCCCAACCCACGGCTTCGACGTAGTCGGCAAAGTGGTCGGAACCTTCCTCGAAGTAAGCGAGATCCTTGTCCGGCAGATTGGCGATGTGTTGGCGCATATCGGTCTGGGCCAGCTCGATGAACAGGTTGCCGATGGCGTTCCCCACCCCGCGCGAGCCGGAATGCAGCATGAACCAGACCTGGTCGGCCTCGTCCAGGCAGACTTCGATGAAGTGGTTACCGGTTCCCAGGGTCCCCAGATGCTTGTGGTTGTTGGTGTTCTTCAGGCGCGGGTATTTTTCGGTGATGCGCGCAAAGCCCGGCAGCAGCGCCGACCACGTGGCGTCGACCGTATCCGGCGGATTTTCCCAGGCGCCCTTGTCGCGGCGGCTCTGGCGCGGCGGCGTACGCCCGTGCGGCACTGCAGCCTCGATGGCCGATCGCAGGCCGTGCAGGTTGTCCGGCAGGTCGGAAGCGCTCAGGGTGGTCCGTGCCGCCATCATCCCGCAGCCGATGTCGACCCCCACGGCTGCCGGGATGATGGCACCCTGCGTCGGAATCACGCTACCGATGGTCGATCCCTTACCCAAATGCACGTCCGGCATCACGGCCAGGTGGCGGAAGATGAAGGGCATCTGCGCCGTGTTCATCAGCTGCTTGCGGGCGTCGTCCTCGACCGGCACGCCTTCTGTCCACAGCTTGATCGGCTTGCCTTGATTCACTTTCTGAGTCTGATAAGTCATCTGCTTTCCTTTCGGCCTACAGCGCGATGGTAACGGCTGGCGGCCTATTCTCCTTGCATTTTGTCGGTGGGCATGGCGGGACTCGAACCGGCTTGAGCTGCCACCGGGCATTGCTCCGGCGTGCAGGGAAGCTTCAAACGCGCATCATCCCGAGAACCTCGCGCAGACCCCGGGACTGCATCGTCGAATACCGCTCCCCGCCGAAGCTCTCGGGGTCGCCCTTCGCTGGTTTCGCCACCTGTTTACGGGCCGCTCGCCTTTTCGCGTTCGCGCCCTTTCCCTGTCAATACCCATGGGTCGGAGCGGCCCGCCGGGCTTGTTTTCTGGACAAGCCGGCTTGCGACACTTGCCGGGCCATTTCCTTGCGCTGGCGCTCACGTTGGCGGCAGGGCCGGCAACGTTTGGCGACGGCGTATTGCGAACCGCCAAGGGTTTCGTACCACCAGCGCTGTTGCTCGGCTGTCCATACGCACTCGGCTCCGCAGTCGCAACAAGAGAATGCCCGGTCGACGTAGTAACCCCGTTGGGCAAACTCGCTCAGGCCGTAGCTGTTGCTGGCCATCAGTTTGTTGTAATCCACTCGCACCACCGGGCCGATCGGGACAAGCGCCATCATGGCGCAGCGTTTTCGCGCTTCCAGACGGCGTACCCGGCGCGCCGATTTGATTTCCGCACGCCGTTGTTTTCCGCTTCTGTAACCTTCCATGCCACGTTCTCCTTCATGCGCGTTGCCCGCAGCAGCGGGAGTTTCCAACCCATCCTCACTTCGCCAGGGTCACCAGACCGTTCAATACCTGATCGAGACCGCCGAATACCGAGATCCGGTCGATACGTTCGGCTACCCGTTCCAGGGTTTCCAATTCCTTCAAACGCAGGGCGACCGGGCTGTCTTCCATGACCTTGGCGGTGTTGAGCAGCGAACGGGTCGCCGCCGTTTCCTCGCGGCGCCGGATCACGTTGGCTTCTGCCGCCTTTCCGGCTTCCACCACCTGCGCCAGGATGGTCTTCATCTCGCCCGGCAGCACGATGTCCTTGACGCCGACACCGCCGATTTCCAGGCCGAAGCCGGCCAGTTTTCTGGCGACATGCGCGCCGACGACTTCGTCGATCAACTGCTTGTTTTCGAGCAGTTCGTCGAGGTTGCGCGTCCCCACCGCCGCCCGCAGGCCGAATTGCAGCTCGCGATAGAGGTGTTCGGCCGGCTTGGCCAGCTTGGCGAAGGCCGTGCTCGCGTCGTCGAAACGCCAGGTAGCGGCGAGGTTGAGGCGCAGCCCCACCTTGTCGCGGGTGAGGATTTCCTGGCCGGTCACTTCCATGCTCTGCCAGCGCATATCGACCAGCTCGACCTGCAGGTCCCGGTTGAATCGCCAATAGGCGGTCACCCCCGGCGACAGCAATGGCTGTTGCACGCCGTCGATACGCAGCAGGCCCACATGCGCCGCCGGTACCTGCACAACGAGAACGCCATTCAGTCCCAACACCGGGCGACCGCGCAACGACGGTTGCAACTGGCGTTGCACCATCTCCATGGGCAGGGCGGCGGCCGCGCGCAGATCGAGTTTTTCCAGGCGCTGCACGACCATTCCGCGCCAGAAGAAGCGGCGAGTTGCCGGCGGCAATACCTCGACCAGGACATCGTTTTCATAGCGCAGCCCGACTTCGTCCTCGTTGAGTTCCATACAGACGAAATAACGCTCGGCCTCAGCCGGCTCGTTCTGGCGCAGGTAATCGACGAGGTCGATATCGAGCATCGGCGCATCGGTGTGCCACAGGGTCAATGACAGCTCATTGAACGGATCGAAAAAGTAGTGGCGACCCGGATTGAGAATGCGCTGGAAATCGCCATTGCGCAGCAGGGCGGCCCGTTCGTTCTTTTTCACGATAAAACGCTTCAACATTTTCTTCTCCTTCGTCGTCTTCACAATTCGTCACCTGGCTTGCCGGCGCACGCCGGTCCGGCGGGCGCTCCGGTCGGCTCCTGCGGGGGAGCGCCCGGAGCGGGCGGACGAGGCTGGCAGCGGCCCAGGCAATAGCGCCCAAGCCACGCGGCCCCTGCCGCCCGGCACCGGATGCCCTGCCGCATGAGCGGACCGAAGCGTCGGGCCGGACCGGTGGCGGGTGCTTGCGCATACCGCAGCCGGCGGGTACTGCAATAAGCACTGTCGTAACAGGACAGTTTCCGGAGCGGGATTCGAACCCGCGTCAGACTGTTGATGAGACGGTTGCTCTACCCGACTGAGCTATCCAGTGGCGGGATGACCGGGAATCGAACCCGAGCGAGCCACCAGGCACCCCAATATCGCTTTCCCGCGACGGCGGCATACGGCGGAATGACCGGAATACTCCTGATTCCACCGCACCGGCGGGGTCGCAACCCCTAGCCCGTCGGCCTTGCCGCAAGTCGGCGATGACTCTCCTATTGCGAGAGGCGTGCCAGGGCAGCGGAAATCGATCAACTGATTGAATTACAGGGATTTAATCGCCATGGATCGAATTGGCGGAGTAATAAATACGATCGGTTGGTATAGTGATTTATAAATTGATATAGTGCCCGATGCGATCGCACGGCCTCCAGAAAAGCCCCTTGGGCTCCCCGTCGACCTGAGGATTTTTCATGCCATGAAAAAAACCGTCGTCATCGGCTTTCTCGGTACCCAACTTGACTACGCGGGCAAAGGCAGCGCGCGCTGGGACAAATGGCGGCCGACGGTAGCCCTCTGCCAGCAGGAAGATCTGGTCGTGCATCGGCTGGAGCTGATCCACGACGCCCGCAGTCGAGGGCTAGCCGAACGCGTCGGCAACGACATTGGCCGCATATCGCCGGAAACCGAAGTCCGGCGGGTGGAAATGGAATTGCGCGACCCTTGGGATTTCGAAGAGGTCTACACCGCCCTGCACGACCTCGCCCGCGGCTACCCCTTCGAGACGGAAAACGAGGATTACCTCATCCATATCACCACCGGTACGCACGTTGCGCAGATCTGCTGGTTTCTGCTCGCGGAGGCGCGATACCTGCCGGCCCGTCTGTTGCAGACTTCGCCGCCGCGCAAG
>SSTA01000419.1 GCA_009469685.1 Azonexaceae bacterium
GATGCCGGCGCGCGCAAGCTCGCCGAGAACTTCGGCGTTGACATTCGCTACTACAACGTCATCTACGACGCGGTGGACGAGGTCAAGGCGGCGCTCTCCGGCATGCTGTCCCCGGAAAAGCGCGAGCAGGCCCTGGGTCTGGTGGAAATCCGCCAGGTCTTCCTTATCTCCAAGGTTGGAGCCATTGCCGGCTGCTATGTGCTCGAGGGCCTGGTCAAGCGCAATTCCCGCGTTCGCCTGCTGCGCAACAATGTCGTTCTATGGGACGGCGAACTGGATTCGCTCAAGCGCTTCAAGGATGATGTGAAGGAAGTGAAGAGCGGCTTCGAGTGCGGCCTGTCCCTGAAGAATAACAACGACATCGCCGAAGGCGATCAGTTGGAAGTCTACGAAATTCAGGAAGTCGCCCGTACTTTGTAAGTTGCTGGCTCGCCCGGGCGTTGTTGCCGCTCCCTTGCCGTACATGCGTACTGTCTGCGGGAGTGGCGCCTAGCCCGGGTTTCGCTTTTGCGCTTGGAGTCGTCTGAACCGTGAAAAAGCAAACTTCCTTCGCCCGTTCCGATCGCGTTGCCGAACAGGTGCGGCGGGATTTGGCCGACCTCATCCAGACGGAATTGAAGGATCCGCGAGTCAAATTCGTCAGCCTGACCGCCGTCGAATTGACGCCGGATTACGCCCACGCCAAGGTCTTCTACACCACGCTCGACAGCGAACACCTAGCGGCGGTGCAGCAGGGCCTCGACCGAGCCGCCGGCTTCCTGCGCCGGGAATTGGGGCGGCGTATCCATATCCATACGCTGCCGCAATTGCACTTCATTCACGACACGTCGGTGGAGCGGGGCACCAGTCTCTCCCAACTGATCGACCAGGCCAATGCCCTGAGCGACCAGACCCCAGACGACTGAGTCTTTCATGTCGCAGACCAAGGCGAAGAAGACCTGGCGGCAGGTCGACGGCGTGCTCCTGCTCGACAAGCCGGTGGGCCTGACCTCCAATGACGCTCTGCAAAGGGCGCGGCGTCTTTTTTCCGCCGCCAAGGGTGGGCATACGGGCACCCTTGATCCCCTGGCTTCCGGGCTGCTTCCCCTCTGCTTTGGCGAAGCCACCAAGTTCTCGGCCGATCTCCTGGATGCCGACAAGACCTACGAGGCCAGCTTGCGGCTCGGCATCACGACGGATTCCGGCGATGCCGAGGGGCAAGTGGTTGCCACGCGACCCGTGGTGGTTTCCCAGGTAGACATCGAGGCGGCGCTGCAGCGCTTTCGCGGCGACATCATGCAGGTGCCGCCCATGCACTCGGCCTTGAAACGCGACGGGAAGCCACTCTATGAGTTGGCGCGTCAGGGGGTCGAGGTGGAGCGGGAAGCGCGGCCAGTGAGCATCCGCAGCCTGGACCTGCAGTCCTTCACCGGCGACAACTTGTCCTTGCGCGTCCGGTGCAGCAAAGGTACCTACATTCGCGTGCTGGCGACCGACATCGGCGAAGCTCTCGGCTGCGGTGCGTACCTGACGGCGCTGCGGCGAACGGCAGTGGCCGATCTCGATCTGACGGGGGCGGTCAGCCTGGCCGTCGTCGAAGCGCTGCCGGAGGAAGAGCGGGACAACTGCCTGCAGCCGCTGGATACCCTCTTGCTAAGGCTGCCGAGGGTAGACCTGGATGCTCCGGCCGCAGAGCGGTTCAGTCACGGCAACCCTGTTGTGGCTCCGGCTGGCCTCCTGGGCCGCGCGCGGGTCTATGCCGATAACCGTTTGATTGGTCTGGGAGACATCGGGAAAGAGCAGCAATTGTGGCCGAAAAGATTGGTGCAATTGGCATCCTGAACGGGTATAATCGCGCGCTTCCCGTTGCCGACGGGAGTATTTTCCAACTGGCGCCCGCTCTATCAAACCGGGGCGGCGTCGCATCAATGAAAGAGGGTTTTGAAATGGCTATCACCACCGAAAGCAAGGCCGCCATCGTGGCCGACTACGCCCAGTCCAAGGGCGACACCGGTTCCCCGGAAGTCCAGATCGCGCTGCTGTCCGCGCGCATCAACGATCTGCAGCCCCACTTCAAGGAACACACCAAGGACCACCACTCCCGTCGTGGTCTGTTGCGCCTGGTCTCCCAGCGCCGCAAGCTGCTGGACTATCTGAAGGGCAAGGACATTGAGCGTTATCGCACGCTGATCACCCGCCTCGGCCTCCGCAAATAAGTTCTTCCATTCGTTCTTCGCGCCGATACTTTGTCGACTGCGCCTCGCCGTGCAAGAGCACTGTCTTCGGCTGGTCTTCGCGTCTCGGCGCAAAGCACGAACGGAATGTAAGGTCTCGGGCAAATGAATAAAGCGGTCGGTACTCCCGGCCGCTTTTTGTTTTTGTCGTACCGTCGTCTGTTGTTTCCAACGTATTGATTGTTAATGTTGTTGTTGAGAGTGTGAGAGGAAAGAGAATATGTTCAATGTCGTGAAAAAGACCTTCGCCTA
>SSTA01000420.1 GCA_009469685.1 Azonexaceae bacterium
TACCATCGTCGGCAAGGCCGCCTACGGCACCCCCTCCGGCAACCCCTGGAGCGGCCACGAGGCCTATCAGCGCGCTCTCGGCAGCGACAACGGCGCGTCTCCGGCCAAGGTCGAAATGAGCGGCAAGGCCGCCTTCGGCGACCCCACCCGCCCCGACGGCCACCCCATCCCCCGCCCCGTCTTCAACAGCAACGGCTGATCCGTTCCCACGGCCCAACCCCGCCCGGACCCTTCCGGGCGGGGTTTTCGTTTGGGCGCGAGCGAATTCCCACCCGGGAGACGCCCGTCAGGGCGCCCACCCGGCCAGGCCGGGAGCGCTCCGCGATCAGGCCGGTTCGCCCTACCGAAACCGGAAAGCGCCCCTGATCGGGACTCGCCCCCTACCCCGCAACCCGCCGCGCCGACAGCAGCAGATTTCGCGGAGTGGTTTCCCGCGCGCAGAAGGTGCGCAGCGCGACCTCGTAGCCCCGGCTCTCAAGATGGCAGGCCAAGTCTCCCGCCAGCCAAATCTCCAATGGCCGGCGAAAGGCATGGCGGACGATGGAAAGGCGAATGACCTCGCCCCGGCGACGCCAACCCATGGCCTCGAGGGCCGCCGTGTCGACGGGACCCGGAGACGGCAGCCCTTCGCGTTCGGCAAGGCGCCGGCAACAGTCGCCGAAAGAGAGCCTCAACCAGGCGGCCGGCACCGATTTGAACGGGCGGTAAGCGTCCCCGGCAACGCGGCGGCGCCAGGCGTCGAAACCCAGCTTCCAGGCCATGCCCCGGTCGCGCTCCCGGGTCAGGCGGGGTGATGCGGTGACCGTTTCGGTCACCGCCAGGCGCAGATCATCGTAGGAGAGGAGCAGCGAGGACGCCGTGGACAGGGGCCGATAGGTCTTTTCCACACCCCGGTGATAACAACAGGGCGCGATGTCGAAGGCCGCGACACCCTGCTCGATGCCTGCCACCAGCGCGTGACGATGGAGGTTCCCGCAGGCGTGCAGCGCGACGACATGCTCGCCGGCCCTGAGGAAATCCGCCGAGCGCAGGGCGTCGGCAGCGACAAATCGCTGGTCGACCCCTGCCCGTCGGGCCAGGGCCTCGCCCTCGGCGCACAGGTTGCCGTCCAGCTCCAGGCAGGTCGCAGGAAGCTGCCAATGCAAGGCCAGGAGCCGCCCCAGGTGGCCCTTGCCCCCGCACCAGTCGACCAGCGGCCGACCGCTCCGCCTCGCGGCGGCGGCGAAGGCCGTGATCTGAGTCCGCTTGCGCCCCGGAATCGCCCAATCCCAGAACCGCCCGGGATCGGGTAGCGGCGCCGGAGGGGCTGGAGCGACTTCCGCGAGGGCCGCGACGGCGGCGGCCTCGGGCAGATGGCGACCGACATAGGCGAGCGCGGCGTCTCCGTCCCGATTGAGGTCTTCGGCCGAGTCATCGTCGAGAGCCAGAAGATCGGCGGCCAAGGCAGGCGCGGCCTCGACCCATGCCGGCCGCGGATCGCGGAACGGTTGCGGCTGCCACCAGGGCCGAAATTCAGTGAGTACCCCATCCAGGCGGCGCTGCCGCTCAGCCCAGGTCATCGGACCACGCGCCGCTCCCGACGACGGTATCCGATCGCCGCCGGCACGATTGCGGCCAGGATCAGGAGCACTCCCGCAACCAACGGCCAAGCCACCGGCCGGTTCCATTCCGCCCGCAACTTCGTCCGCAGCGTCGCATCGATGCGCTGGTACTTCAGGATGTTGTTTCCCACGTCGTTGGGCTTGCGATTCTTGAGCCAGGCATGGCCGAGGGTGTAGCTCTTGGGGTGCAGCCCGAAGACCCAGGGCGCATCGCGGTGGAGGATGCGGTTCATGCGCCGGATGATTTCAAGGCGCTCCGGCGTATTGTCCATGGCCTTCATTTGCCGGAAGAGGGTATCGAACTCCGGATTCTGGTAATTCGCCGCATTCTCTCCCCCGCGGGCGACCTTGCTCTCGGCGCCGTCGAGGAGGAAGAAGAAATTTTCCGGATCGGGATAATCGGCGTTCCAGCCCAGGTAATAGAGCTGAACCGCTCCTTTCTTCAGCTTGTCCTGGAAACGATTGAAATCGGTGGCCCGCACCACGAGCTGGATGTCGATTTTGGCGAACTGGCGGGTCAGCCAGTCGAGGCGGGATTTCTCCCCCATGCCCCCGCCGGTGGTATCGAGGTTGAGGACCAGGGGGTTGCCGCTGGCGGCGTCGCGGCCATTGGGGTAGCCGGCTTCGGCAAGCAGTTTTTTCGCCGCCTCGATGGACTTACGCCGGGGCTTGCCGTCCACCCAGTCATAAACCGCGTCATCGAGGCCGGCCTCCCCGGCTTCGTAGCCGAAGATTCCCGGCGGCAGCGGTCCCTGAGCGGCGACTCCACGGCCGTTCTGGAAGATGGAGATGTATTCCTCCTGGTCTATGGCGATGGAGATGGCCTGGCGCAGCTTGGCGCCCCGTTCGCCCAGGCCGCCAACCACCGAGTCGAGCATGTTGAATCCCATATAGAAGGTCGACGCCTTGACCGAAGTCAGGAGCCGGATGCCCTTGCCCCGCATCTCGTCGGTCAGGGCCACGTCGCCGCCGACATTGACCCGCACCGCCTGGTCGAAACTGTCGGAAGAAATCCCGGATGCGTCGTAATACCCCTGAAGAAACTTGTTCCAATAGGGAATCGCCTCCTTTTCCCGAGTAAACACGGCGGCGTCGACAAAGGGCAGCGGCTGCCCGCAATCTTCGAGCAAGCCCGCAGGCCCGTCTCCGGGTTCGCCTTCGCAGGGATAGGTCTCGCCGCGGAAGTTGGGGTTGCGGGCGAGCACCATGCGGCGATTGGGATCGTTCTCGGCCAGGGTGTAGGGGCCGGTTCCCACCGGCCACCAGTCCAGGGTGAGATTCTTCGCCGCCATGCCGGGCTGCGCGAAGAAGCGGTCGGCTTCCCTAGGCACCGGGGCGAAGAAGGGCATGGCCAGCCAGTAAAGAAACTGGGGATACTTGCCCTTGATGCGGATGCGCCAAGTGAGGGAGTCGACCCTCTCGACCCCGGCGAGCGGAAAAGCGTCGAGGTCCAGCCAGGTTTCGGCCGGCAATTCCCTGGCCGCCTGTTGCAGGGCGTCGCCCAGTTCCTTCAGACCGACGATCTTGTCCGCCATCATGCCGAAGATGGGCGAGTGCAGCCGCGGATGGGCAAGGCGCTTGATCTGATAGATGTAGTCGTCAGCCGTCAGTTCCCGCGTTCCCGTCAGCGGAAAATCGGCGATGACCTGCCTTCCGTCGGCGACCCCCGCACCCTGGTAAATCGGCTGGCCCGCCGCATCCAGGGCGAAGGCCGGATGGGGCTGGTAACGAATCCCCGGCTTCAGGCGCAATTCATACACGCTTTCGGCTATGGCCTCGGCGGGCGCCGTGGCCGGCAATTCCTTGCCCTTGGCGTCGAAGAAGCGGGGCTTGGGTACCGCCTCGACGGTCGCCGGAATCAGGGTGTAGGGACGCGTGAGGTAGTGGTATTGCAGTGCCGGTTCGTAGATCTGGGCGGTGAAGGTGATCTCGTCCTCGGTGTACGACTGTGCCGGGTCCA
>SSTA01000421.1 GCA_009469685.1 Azonexaceae bacterium
CCAACCGTGGTCGCAGCCCTCAAAGCTGCCCAGATTCCCCTGGCCCACGTGGCTGTGGTGGTCCACCCGGTCGACACCCGCTTCACCCTGGTTTCCCACAACCCCCGCCAGGCGATGAATCCGGCCTCGGTGATGAAGCTGGTCACCACTTACGCCGCCCTCGACATCCTGGGTCCCGCCTGGACCTGGAGAACCGTTGCCTACGCCGAAGCCGATCCCGTCGATGGCAAACTGGGCGGCAATCTCTATCTCAAGGGCAGCGGCGACCCCAAGTTCGCCCTCGAACATTTCTGGGCGCTGCTTCGGCAACTGCGGGTGAGGGGCATCGAGCACATCGTCGGCGATCTGGTCCTGGACCGCAGCATCCTCGACGTACCTGCCATCGACCCGGGCGCTTTCGACGACAAGCCCATGCGCCCCTACAACGTCGGACCTGACGGACTCCTGATCAATTTCCGGGCGTTGCGTTTCACCTTGATGAGCGACGGCCGCCAGGTGCGCGTCTTGTCCGAAACTCCCAGCGAGGGGCTCCGCATCGAAAATCGGTTGCAAGTCGCCAAGGGCGACTGCAGCAGCGATTGGAAGGACGCCATCGCCACGCGGCTGATTCCTGACGGCGGCGGCCAACGCCTGGAGTTCAGCGGCAGTTACAGCCCCCAGTGCGGCGAGAAGACGCTGAACCTGGCGCCCTTAGACGCCAACGGGCAGGTGGAGGGCCTTTTTCGCGCACTCTGGAAGGAACTGGGTGGCGGCCTAGGGGGCAAGGTCCGTTCCGGCAGCGTTCCGGTCTCCGCCCGTCCCGTGGCTTTCCAGGAGTCGCCCCCCCTGGCCGACGTGGTGCGGGACATCAACAAATTCTCCAACAATGTCATGGCCCGCCAACTCTTCCTCAGCCTGGGCAACGAGGCCGGTCCCGCCACTGCGGAGCGGGCGCGGCGCCGGGTCGCCGACTGGCTGGCCGGCCGCAATCTGAAATTCCCGGAACTGGTGATCGAAAACGGTTCCGGTCTTTCCCGCCAGGAGCGCATCAGCGCCGAAAGCCTCGACCGCCTGCTCCAGGACGCCTGGAAGAGCCCGGTGATGCCGGAGCTGGTGTCTTCGCTACCCATCGTCGGGATCGACGGCACCATGAAGAAGCGTCTCAAGGAGAGCTCCGCCAGTGGCCGCGCCCACGTCAAGACCGGCACCCTGGATGGCGTCAAGACCGCCGCCGGCTACGCCCTCGACAGCCAGGGCCGGCGCTACGTCGTGGTCTTCCTCATCAACCACCCCAAGGCCCAGGCCGGCGGGCCGGCGATCGACGCCCTGCTGCTCTGGGTCGCGCAGCGTCAGGCGGGCGAGTTGCCTCCGATCCTGGAGGCGGACTAGAACCTATCGACCGGCGGGTGGTCCAGTCAGCATCGCCCCGGCACTCCAGCCCCCTCATGATCGCGTTGCGCAGCCTGCTCTTGTTGTGCTTTGTTTTCCTCCCCTCGCTCGTCGACGCCGGCGGCTCGAACTATGGCATCGTTCCCGGCGCTCTTTCCGAAGTGGCGGGTCAGGTCCGCGAGTGGCGGGTCCCGACCCCGGAATTCGCCCGCGACCCCGCCCCGGCACCCGACGGCAGCATTTTCATTGCGGTCATGGCCGGCAACCGGATCGCCCGATTCGACCCGGCGAGCGAAACCTTCCGCGAATGGAAGCTGCCTCCTGGCGCCCGTCCCCACGGTCTGCTGGTCGATCCTGAGGGAATCGTCTGGTACACCGGCAACGGCAATGGCACCATCGGCAGACTCGACCCGGCCACAGGCAAGGTCACCGAATACCCGGCGCCGTCCGGCGGCGATCCGCATACCCTGGTTCTCGACGCCGCGGGAGCCCTCTGGTTCACGGTTCAGGGCGGCCAGCGCATCGGGCGACTCGACCGCGCAACCGGGCGTATCGTCGAATACCGAACGTCAGGAAACCCCTACGGAATTGCCATCGACCGCAGCGGCGTGGTCTGGTTCTGCCGCTTCAGGGGAGACGGGCTCGGCCGCCTGGACCCAGCGACGGGAGCGATCAGCGAGTTGTCGACCGGCAAGGACAGCCAGCCCCGCCGGATGGCCGTCGCCCCCGATGGGATGCTCTGGGTCACCGCCTACGGCGATGGACGGCTGCTCAAGGTCGATCCCGCTGCCGGCAAGGTCGTGGCCGCCTTCCCCATGCCGGCGGGAGCCGATGGCGGCCCCTATGCGGTCACCATCGATGGGGCGGGGCGAGTCTGGGCCAACGAATTCGCCACTGACACCGTCGCCGTTTTCGATCCGGTCACGGCACGATTCCGGGTCATCCCCCTGCCCTCGCGCCAAGTGGGCGTCCGCAAGGCCATCATCGACGCCCGCGGGCGCTACTGGTACATGGGCAGCCACAACGGCCGTCTGGGGGTCATCCAGTAATCACCGGCAAGCGGCGGTCTAGAGCGATTTCGGCGGGCGACACCACGGCTCCGAGGGCGTAGGCTTCGACGCCGGCCGCCAGCGCTTCCCGCAAGGTTTGGCCATAGACGGGATCGATGGCGTCGGCCGGCCTTACCGCGGTCACGTCGCCCCGCTGGACGCAGAAGACCAGGGCCGCCCGGCCACCCTCCCGGACCACCGCCATCATTTCGCGCAGGTGCTTGGCGCCCCGGGCGGTGACAGCATCCGGAAAGTAACCGACGCCGCCCGCTACAGCCGCAGTGACGTTCTTCACTTCGACGTAGCAGAATGGCAGACCTTCGCCGTGCAAAAGCAGGTCGATGCGGCTGTTCTCGCGACCATAGCGCACTTCGCGGCGAATAGCGCCGTACGCACCGAGTTCCGGGACCCGGCCCGCCCGCAGGGCTTCCTCCACCAGACCGTTGGGGCGGCCGGTGTGCAAGCCGACCAGGACGCCCGGCAACGCCTCGACGATCTCCCAGGTCCAGGAGAGCTTGCGTTCCGGATTCTCCGCCCGGGACAGCCAGACTCGGCTTCCGGGCGCCTTGCAGCCCAACATGGAACCGGTGTTCGGGCAATGCGCCTCGACGAGGCCCCCCTCGATAGCGACCTCGGCGACGAAACGATTGCGACGCTGAACGAGGCGACCTTCGGTGAGGGGCGGCAGGCGCATCCGAGCTAGACGGGCCTCTCGTCGGCGAGGGCCAGCCAGCCGCGAATCACCCGGTAGCTCACCCATAGGCCGAGGATGCCGATGAGCGCCCAGGCGATGGGGATGCCGATCAGAGTGATGATGAGCAGCCCATAGACGACCAACCACAGCGCGGTGAAGGCGAAGGTCCGGATTTGCCAGCGGAAGTGGCTTTCCAGCCAGGTACCGGCTACCTCCCGGCGTTTCAGGAGGTTGAGCAGAACGGCCAGCAATGAAGGCAGACCGAAGACCAGCCCGCCGGCCACGGAGGCCGCCGAGCTCACCCCGACCAGCACGGCCACCCCGTGCAGGGCATAAATCACGTGGGTGAGTTGAACGAGGGAGCGGCGCACGCCGCCGGCAGGGGGATAGGAATCAGGCATCAAATTTCACGTAGCAGTTTTTGCAGAAAAAGGGCGGGCCCGGCGGCGGGATCGAGCACATAGGGGGCGAAACCGGCCCGCTCGTAGGCCAGCAAGGCCTTGGCGTTGTTGGACAGGACTTCCAGGGTGAGCTTGCAGCAGCCGAGTTGCCGTGCCCGCGCTTCGGCCCAGGCCAGCAGCGCCTGCCCGACCCCCCTGCCCCGCAGGTCGCGGCACACCACGATGTCGTGGATGTTGAGCAATGGCCGGGCGGCGAAGGTGGAAAAGCCAGCGAAGCAGTTGATCAACCCCACAGCCTCGCCATCGTACCAGGCCAGAGCGCCGTGGAACGCGGGCAGCCCGGCGAGGGCTTCCGCCAGGTGCCCCCGCGCGTAGTGGGTCAAGCCTCCGCCGCCGCCCATGGGGTCGCTGGCATAGTGGTCGAGGAGGTCGAGCCACGCCGCCACGTGGGATGGCGCCGCGAAATCCAGGGACCGTACCAGGACCGCGGCCGCCGTCGTCACAGGCCGAGATCCGCCCACATCCCATCCACCCGTTTCTTCACCGCTTCGTCCATGACGATGGGCCGTCCCCACTCGCGGGACGTTTCGCCGGGCCACTTGTTGGTGGCGTCCAGCCCCATCTTGGAACCGAGGCCGGCCACCGGGCTGGCGAAGTCGAGGTAGTCGATGGGCGTGTTGTCCACCAGGGTGGTGTCGCGCCGGGCATCCATGCGGGTGGTGATGGCCCAGATCACTTCCTTCCAGTCACGGATATTCACGTCGTCGTCCACGACGATGATGGTCTTGGTGTACATGAACTGCCGCAGGAAGGACCAGATGCCGAACATCACCCGCTTCGCATGGCCGGGATACTGTTTGCGGATGCTGACCAGGGCCATGCGGTAGGAGCAGCCTTCCGGCGGCAGATAGAAATCGACGATTTCCGAATACTGCTTCTGCAGCAAGGGGACAAAGACCTCGTTGAGAGCCACGCCCAGGACGGCCGGCTCATCGGGCGGCTTGCCGGTATAAGTGCTGTGATAGATCGGGTTTCTGCGGCTGGTGATGCGTTCGACGGTGAAGACCGGAAACTCGGCCTGTTCGTTGTAATAGCCGGTATGGTCGCCGTAGGGCCCTTCGAGGGCGGTCTCGCCGGAGCGGATGACCCCTTCCAGGACGATTTCCGCGCTGGCCGGCACCTGCAGTCCGGAACCCAGGCATTTCACCAGTTCGGTCTTGCCGCCGCGCAGCAGTCCGGCGAACTGGTATTCGGAGAGGGTGTCCGGTACCGGGGTGACGGCACCGAGGATGGTGGCCGGATCGCAACCGATCACCACCGCCACCGGGAACGGCTCGCCCGGGTGGGCCAACTGGTGATCGCGAAAATCCAGGGCGCCGCCGCGATGGGCTAGCCAGCGCATGATGACCTGGTTCGGCCCCAGCACCTGCTGCCGGTAGATGCCGAGGTTCTGCCGGGCCTTGTGGGGACCGCGGGTGACCACCAGCCCCCAGGTGATCAGGGGAGCCACGTCTTCCGGCCAGCAGTGCTGGATCGGGAGCCGGGCAAGGTCTACGTCCCGGCCTTCCCAGACGATCTCCTGGCAGGGCGCCGAGGAGACGACTTTGGGGGCCATGTTGAGCACTTGTTTGAGCACCGGGAGCTTTTCCCAGGCATCCTTGAGGCCTTTGGGGGGTTCCGGCTCCTTGAGGTAGGCGAGCAGCTTACCCACTTCCCGCAGAGCTTCTTGCCAGTTGCCCTCTTCACCCATGCCCAGGGCGACGCGCTCCGGCGTTCCGAACAGGTTGGCAAGAACCGGGATCGAAGACCCCACGGGATTCTCGAACAGGACCGCAGGCCCGCCGGTACGCAGCACACGGTCGCAGATCTCGGTCATTTCGAGCCGTGGCGACACCGGGACCGCAATCCGCCTGAGCAAGCCGCGGCTTTCAAGCTGACTGAGGAAATCGCGCAGATCGTGGTATTTCATAACAGCGGCCGAAGAGGGAATCGGAGCGAACGATGCCGAAATCCGCGCCGAAAAGCAAACCCGCGCCCGCGCTGGGCAACAACCCTGGGAGGCGGCGCTGACAGCGGCAGGAAGGCCGACTAAACTCTCGCCATCGTCAATCCCGAGTCACTCTTGTGAAGGCCGTCATCCCCTCCGAGGATATCCGCCGCGGCATGTTCGTCACCGAACTGGACCGCCCCTGGCTCGAAACCCCTTTCCCGCTGCAGGGATTCCTGGTCGAGAGCGACTCCCAGATTGCCGTCCTCCGGGAAATGTGCCGGACCGTCACCATCGACCGCAGCCACTCGCTGGGGAGTCATTTCGCCAGGCCTGCTTTCGACGAGAACCCCTCCTGCGGTCTACCGGCCACGGTCTTTCGCCAAGCCGACGACGCCTCGGCGGACGATTTCGCCGCCATTTGCCGGCAGTTGCGGATCGAACCCCGTAGCCCGCGCTACGACACGACTCCTGCGATCCGGGGAATCGACCAGCAGAGTGGGCTGGAGGCCGAACTGCTCTACTCTGCGCCTATCGTTGAGGACGCCAAGCGGGTCCTGGCAAGCATTCAGGACGCCGCGGAGTCGCCGGAGAGTTCCGACCTGAAGCAGCTTGGCGGGCTGGTGAGGGAAATGGCCCGCGGCGTGGAACGCAATCCTGACGCCCTGGTCTGGCTGGCCCGCCTGAAGGCCATCGATCGCTATTCCTACGACCACGCGCTTGATGTTTCGGTCCATATGATGGTTTTCGCCCGTTTCCTCGATCTCCCTGCGGCGACGGTGGAAATGCTCGGTCTTGCCGGGCTGCTTCAGGACGTGGGGAAAGCGCAGTTGCCGGAAGACCTCCTCAACCGGCCTGGCCCCCTCGAGACGGACGATCGTTCCCTGGTGCATTCCCATGTGGCCCACTCGTTGGAAATTCTGGTAAGCCAGAGTGGTTACGCCGTCGACCTGCTGGACGTCGTGGCGAGTCACCACGAACGCCATGATGGCAGCGGCTATCCTCGCGGATTGAAAGGAAAGCGTCTCAACCTCCATGCCGAGATTGCCGGCCTGGTGGACAGCTATTGCGCCATGATCCGCCAGCGGCCCTATCAGCGGGCAGTTTCGAGCCAGCGGGCGCTCGAATCCCTGATTCGTCTGCGCGATGAGAAATTCCGCGCCGCAGTCGTCGACCCCTTCGTCCAGTGCCTCGGGGTCTACCCCATAGGCTCTTTGGTCGAACTGAACAGCGGCGAAGTGGCCGTGGTCATCCAGCAAAATCAGATACGCCGGCTGAAGCCGCGGGTGCTGTTGATTCTCGGTCCCGACAAGTCCCCCGAAAGACGCCCCCGCAGCCTCGATCTCCTCATGGAACCCACCATCGGGACCGGAGCGCCGTATTGCATCGTCCGTTCTTTGCCAGCCGACGCCTATGGCATCGATCCGGCCGAGTATTATCTCGCCTGAATGAATACCAGCGCCTTCGCCTCCCTGCACAACGATCTGGTCGACCATGTGACCGGTCTGCCCCGCTACGCCTCGGCCCTGGTTGAAATTCCCCATCTGGCACGACGTCACGCCGATCGCGCCCTGGGCGTCGTGGCCTTTTCCGTCAGTGCCGATGCGGCGCTCTATCGCCTGACGCCCGAGGCCGCCCAGCGCTTGCGCGCCGAAATCACCCAACGCATCGCCGCCCTGCTGCAGCCCAAGGATCGCCTGTATTCCCTCAGCCACTGGGAATGGCTGGCGGTTCTCCCGGACCTTCCCGGCGGTGCCCCGCTTCATCTGGCCATGCTCCGGATTCAAGGCGGCTTCATCGACCCGCTACCGACCGTCGACGGTTTCCAGCTGCTTGCGACCCTATGCGGCGGCGCCCTCTGGCCCGACGACGGGGAGGACGCGCTGCATCTCGTACAGTCTGCGCGGATCGCCCGTCTGGCGGCTGCGGAAGAACCCGCCGGCCAGGCCACCTACCGCCCGGAGATGGAGTGCGCAAACGACGAGCAGCAAGCGCTCCATGCCGAATTGCGCGACGCCCTGGCGGGAGAACCCGCCCTGACGCTGCACCTCCAGCCGCAGATCGACCTGAAGAGCGGAGCCTGCGTCACCGCCGAGGCCCTCCTCCGCTGGCGCCGGATCGCCGGGAGCTGGGAGCCCCCGGCGCGCACCCTTGCCGGTATCGAGCGCCTGGGCTTACGCAAAGCCTTCAATCGCTGGCTGATCCAGCGCGCCATGCAGGTCCAGGAAGCCCTGATGGCAGCAGGAATCGCCATTCCGGTGGCGATCAATCTTTCGGCGAGCGATCTGAACGACGCCGAACTCCCCGATCTCATCGCCCAAAGCCTCGCCACCTGGGAAATTCCGGCGGCTCGCCTCCACCTCGAACTGACCGAGACGTCGATGGTCGATCACACCGAGCCGGTTGTCGCCGTGCTCGATCGGCTGCGCGCCATCGGAGTCGAATTGGTCATCGACGATTTCGGCACCGGCTATGCGGGGATGAGTCATCTGCAGCGACTCCCGGTCCGCGAGGTCAAGATAGATCAGAGCTTCGTTCGCCATGTCGCGGACTCGCGCCGCGACCGGGAAATCGTCGCGGCCGTCGTGCGGCTCGCCCATCGGCTGAAGATGCGGGTCGTCGCCGAAGGCGTCGAAACGCCGCAGATCGCTCAGGCCATGGCCGATCTGGGATGCGACCGCGCCCAGGGATTTCTCTACGCCGAGGCGCTGGAGCCGGGGGATTTCATCCGTTGGTGGCATGCTCATCAAGCCAAGCTGCCGACACCCAAGGCGACGCGACGCCGGCGCCGGTCGGGATGAGCGCCGTTTCGGCATTCAATTGTCGAGCGAGAAGTCCAGCGCCAAACGCTTTTGCAATTTCGCGGCTTGCCGCAGCGATTCCAAAAGCATGCGACGGTCGAGATCGTTGAGGTCATCCGGATCGACGCGATGCCCCGGAGTCCCTCCCACCCGCAGAGCCTCGGCCTGCCCCTTGATTCGCAGGGCCTGTAGAAAGCGGAAGGCATCGATCCAGCCTGCCGCTTCCTTGGCCGTGAATTGCCCCGCCTCCGCCACGGCCTCCAGACGGGCCACGGTTCCGCACTCGGCGATACCCAAGCGCAGGGCATAGACCCTCGCGACGTCGACGAAGACCGCCAGCGCTCCTTGCTTCAGATCCAAGGTGTTTGGCGGCTTGGCATCCCGATCGACGCGAAAATCGCGGAAGAATCCTATCGGCACGCGCCGCTGGCGCGCATTTTCCCCCAAAAGCCGTAGAAAGCGGGCACTGGCCGGTGCGCGACGGACCAGATAATCACCCAGAGAGCGGACCAGTCCGCTATCGCCCCAGAGCGGCCGCTGATCGAAGAAAATGGTGGCATTGAGCAGGGCTTCGGGTTCCGGCCGATCCAGCCATTGGCCGAATAGCGTTTCCCATTCGCCCAGGGTCAGGCACCAGCGAGGGTTGCCCGCCATGATGCCCCCCGCGCACAAGGCGATGCCGCACCGGGCCAGATTCTCATTGACCCGCCGTGCCATGACGAGGATGGCTTGGCGTAGTTCCTCGACGGCCACCCCTGGCCGGGCGGTAAAGATGATCCCGTTATCCTGATCGGTCACCAGGGTCTGCTCGTGCCTCCCTTGACTGCCCAACACAATCCAAGCCAGGCGATCGACGCCGGGAATTTCCGCCCGCGCCCACTCGATATCGATGATGCGCCGCGAGAGGCGATCCCTCAGGATAGAAACCACCTGGGAAACCTGCCATGCCGGCATCTCCTGGGCAACAAGCTTGCGTCCAAATGCGTTGATCTCCCGGGCGGCGTTGGCCAGATCCGCAGGGCTTGCCGAGCCTTCCAGACGCGCCGCTAGGCGGCCCAACTGCACAGGACCGCGGGCCAGAATCTCCGGCCGGCCGATGAGGCGCATCGGATTGCCCCCCTCCGATCCGGCCACCAGGATCCGGTCGTTGCGGGAGCCCACCAGGCGCGAGGCAACCAGTGAAGTGGGCGTATCCTCCGCGTAGACCGGCGGCAGCTCTCCCATGACAGTCGCGATGGAGGCGCAGAGATCGACCTGATCCCTGAGAACCAGAGCCAGCAGTTCCCCGAATCCGAACCCGCCGATCGCTTTGCCGCTGCTATCCACCACGACGGCAAAGTCCGCGTCACGATCCTGCAGCGATTTAAGAACCGCAATCAGCGCATCGGTATGCAAGACCCGCTCGACCGGACGACCCGAACAGGATTCGAGGGTATCCGCCTCGGGAACGCGGTCGTACACGGCAGGAACACCCCTGCCGCGGAGCCCATGGGAAGTCAGGCGACCCGCCCTGAAATCTGCGAATTCGGGACTCCGCTGCGCCAGCTCTTGCAAATGGACGGCGTCAAGGGTCCAGCAAGCGGTATCGTGCACCGCCCGAAACGATGCAGTCACCTGGCCTTCGCCGGCCAGCGCCTCAAGGGGAAAACACTCCGGCGAAACCAATTCGGCCAGGGCAGATTCTTCACCCTGCTCAAGGACGGCCACTGCTCCGGATTCGATGAAGAACAGGCGATCGCTCGCCGCACCCGCGGACAGCACCCGCTCGCCCGCCGCGAATCGCCTTTCGACCAGCCTCTCCCGCAACCAGGTCAGAGCCTCTCCAGCCAATCGGGAAAAGGGCTCCGCTTCGCACAACCCTGGATATTGACTCACTGCCATGCCTCCTGGCCCGAAGATGACCTGATATTTTCACCTTGGAGATATTACTTTCGTAATAGTTCTCTGGCCAGTAAGGATTTCACGCTGGCGCGTCAGCGCCCAATCCGAAAACTGAAATCCAGCACGATGCCGACAAATATGGCCGCCCCGACGTAATTGTTGTTGAGGAAGGCCTTGAAGCATGCCGCCCGATCCCGCCCCCGAATCAGCGTGTAGTGCCAGATCATGATGGCGGCGGACACCGCCAATCCACCATAAAACGCGGCTCCCCTTCCAAGTCGGTAGCCAACCCAGGCGATCAGTCCCAGGGCGATGGCGTAGCAGGCCATCACCGCGGCCACGTCGAAGCGCCCAAAAGTCAGGGCGGAAGTCTTAATCCCGATCTTGATGTCGTCCTCGCGGTCCACCATGGCGTATTCGGTGTCGTAGGCGATCGCCCAGAAGACATTGGCAAGCAGCAGCCACCAGGCGGCTTCCGGAACGCGGCCGAGCTGGGCCGCATAGGCCATGGGGATTCCGAAGCCGAACGCAACGCCGAGATAGGCCTGCGGTATGGCGAAGAAGCGTTTGGTAAAGGGGTAGCTGGCGGCCAGAAAGATTGCCGGAATCGAAAGCCAGATCACCAGCGGGATTCCGAGCAGAAGGACCAGCAGGAAGGCACAGGCCGCC
>SSTA01000422.1 GCA_009469685.1 Azonexaceae bacterium
AAAGCCAGCAGAGCCTCGTTGGCCTTGCCATCCACCGGCGGAGCCGCCAGGCGGATCTTGAGGGCGTCGCCGTGCTCGCCCACCACTTCGGTCCGGCGGGCGCCCGGCTGGACGTGCACCGTCAGCACGGCACCCACCCCGTCGGCCCGCAGCCAGGGGGGCATCAGATGAACATCAAGACCACCTGGGCGAGCAGGATCGCCACCAGGGGGGAAAGGTCGATACCCGAAATCGGCGGCAGGATGCGGCGGATGGGATCGAGGAAGGGCCGCGTCAGCTGGTAGGCCGGGGCCGCCACCGGCGAATGGGGATTCACCCAGCTCAGCACCGCCTGGAGGATGAGGGTACCGATCAGCAGGTAGATGGAAAGCCGCAGCACGCCCCGCAGGGCGGCAACGACGATGCCCAGCGCCAGGCCTGGGCCGTCGAGCGAAAACATTTGGCCACCGAGTCCCAAGAGGAGCCCGGCAAACAGGGCTTGCAGGGCAAGGGCCGCCACCAGGCACGCGAAATCGAGGCCGAGCATGCCGGGAATCACCCGCCGCAGGGGCTTGGCAGCCCAGTTGGTGAGCGTCACCACGAAGTGCCCCAGAGGCCCGGCGAAACTGACCCGAAAAGCCTGCATGTAAAAGCGCAGGAGAAACAGGGCACTGAAGAAGGAAATGACGGCATCCACCAGGAAGACCACTGCCTGGGTCACCATCAGGCGGCTCCCAACTGGTCGCCGAGCTCGCGCCCGCGGGCGGCGGCGGCTTTGGCGCCAGCGACGATGCCGGCCTTGACGCCGGCCCCTGCCATTGCCCGCAGCGCCGCTTCGGTGGTGCCGCCCTTGGAGGTGACCCGCTCGCGCAGCGTCGCCGCCGGAACGTCGGACTGGGCAGCGAGTCGGGCGGCTCCCAGAGTCGTCTCGATCGCCAGACGGGCGGCGTCCTCTTCATCGAACCCCATCTCCCGAGCCGCTTCCTGCAAGGCTTCGATGAACAGGAAGACATAGGCCGGACCGCTGCCGGAAATGGCCGTGACGGCATCCATGCGCGCCTCGTCGGCGATCCAGAGTGTGGTACCGACGCTGCGCAAGACCCGTTCCGCTGCCAGGCGGCCCACTTCATCCACCTCGGAGAGGGCGCACAGGCCGGTGATGCCTGCACCGATGAGCGCCGGCGTATTGGGCATGGTCCGCACCAGGCGGCGGTAGCCGCCCAGCCAATCGGAGAGCGTCTCCAGACGCAGGCCGGCGGCGATGCTGACCACGAGTTGCTCTTTGAGATGGCGCCGCAAGGGCTGGACCGCTGCCTTCATCTGCTGCGGCTTGACTGCCAGAACGATCAGGTCGCAACTCCAGGCCGCCAGTTCCGCGGCGGCATGGCAGGAAACGCCGTAGCTGCGACGCAGGTTTTCCCGATTGTCGGCGCTGAGCTCGACGACCTGGATGTCGTCGGCGACAAATCCCTGGTCGAGCATGCCGCCGATGAGGGCGTTGGCCATGTTGCCGCCGCCCAGGAAGGTGATCCTCATGATTCAAACCTCCTGCTCGATTGCCCCAGACGAGCCAGCGCCCCTTCGGGAAGAGGCAAGTCAAGGCTGAAGGCCGCCGGCCGGACCGCGGCTGATCCCGCGAAGCGGGAGGCGGATTCGCCGAAAAAAGTGCGCGAGGGGTTCATCTGTTCCTTTCTCCGAAAATCGCGGTGCCTATGCGTACCAGGGTCGCTCCTTCGGCCACCGCGGCCTCAAGATCCTGTGACATGCCCATGGACAAGGTGTCGAGGGGGAGCCCCCCTGCCCGCAAGGCTGTGAAAAGCCGTCTCAGTTCTGCAAATTGCTCCCGCTGGCGGACAGCATTGTCGGTGGGCTCCGGGATTGCCATCAAGCCCCGCAAATGGAGCGCCGGCAAGGCGGCGACAAGAGTGCAAAGCCTCTCCGCTTCTGCCGGACTGCATCCGCTCTTGCTCGCCTCGCCGGAGACGTTGACCTGGACGCACACCTGGAGAGGCGGAAGCGTTGGGGGACGCTGAGCCGAGAGGCGTTGCGCAATCCGCAGGCGATCCACCGAATGGACCCAGGCGCAGCGCTCGGCCACACCGCGGGTCTTGTTGGCCTGAAGCGGGCCGATGAAGTGCCACTCGAGTCCTAGGTCGGCCAGAGCGGCTATCTTTTCCTCCGCTTCCTGGACGTAATTTTCACCAAAGGCCCGCTGGCCGGCTGCGGCGGCTTCCCGCAGTCGCGATGCTGGCCAGGTTTTGCTCACAGCCAGGATTTCAACTTCCGCCGGATCGCGGCCGACCGCCCGGGCAGCGGCGGCGACGCGCTCCCGGACAACTTGCAGGTTGGTGGCGATGTCGCTCATAATCCTTTGGAATTCGGCCCCCAAAGCAGTATACACGCGCCCCGAGGACATCTTCCCATGGACATTACCGAACTCCTGGCATTCGGCGTTAAAAACAAGGCATCCGACCTCCACCTGTCCTCCGGCCTGCCGCCGATGATCCGGGTCCATGGCGACGTGCGCCGCATCAATCTACCGCCCATGGAGCACAAGGACGTGCATGCCATGGTGTACGACATCATGAATGACTCCCAGCGCAAGTCCTACGAGGAAACGCTGGAGTGCGACTTCTCCTTCGAAATTCCCAATCTGGCGCGTTTTCGGGTCAATGCCTTCGTCCAGCACCGGGGAGCTGGCGCCGTCTTCCGGACGATTCCGTCCAAGGTCCTGACGCTGGAGGATTTGAACGCGCCAAAGATTTTCAAGGACATCTCCGAATATCCCCGCGGCATCGTCCTGGTCACCGGACCCACGGGCTCCGGCAAGTCCACGACACTGGCCGCGATGGTCAATCACATCAACGAAAACGATTACAGCCACATCCTTACGGTAGAGGACCCCATCGAATTCGTCCATGAGGCCAAGAAGTGCCTCATCAACCAGCGGGAAGTGGGCCCCCATACCCTGTCCTTCAATAACGCCCTGCGCTCCGCCCTGCGCGAAGACCCGGACGTCATCCTGGTGGGCGAAATGCGCGATCTGGAAACGATCCGCCTTGCGCTGACCGCCGCCGAAACCGGCCACCTGGTCTTCGGCACCCTGCACACCTCGTCGGCCGCCAAGACCGT
>SSTA01000101.1 GCA_009469685.1 Azonexaceae bacterium
GTTTTCTACGGGGGCTACTGGATCAAGACCTATCCAGTGCCTGCCGACAACCTCCTGGCCAAGAAGAACCTCATCGAAGCCCTGGCCCGAAGGCTTTTCAACCATACCGAGCATGGCCTCAATGTCCCTGGCGCCCGCCTCAAGGAAGCGCGAACCGCTTACGAAGCCGAATCCGATCGGGCGCAGAAGCGCGTTCTCGGCGGCATGCTCGCGGGCGCCCTCTTCAATCGCGCCACGGACATCTTCCGTCGCCTGGTCGAACTCCAGGCGGAAGGCGTCGAAGTTCAGGAAGACTTTCCGCTGGTCCAGGAGTGTGGGCGCTGCCTGCTGGAAGCCATGGAACTCGGACGTCTGGTACTGCACCGCAGCGGTGAAGAAGGACTCGACGAACTCTGGGGAGAGCCCTTCCGCGCCTTTTCGGTTCCGCTGGAGACCTTTTACGAGTCCCGTTACATCAAGATCGCTCAGTGCATGCGCGATATCGACGCCATCGCCAAGACCATGATCGACCAGTTCTCGCGCATTCCCTGTTTTTCGGCGATCGAGAAGCCGATCCTGGCTTTCGCCTCCGCCGCCCGCATCAAGGCGGAAACGCTGCGCACCGATACGAATATCTTCGCCGTCTGGCCGCGCTTCGTCGTCGCCGGCGAAAGACTCGCGGCGTTCTCACCGACCACGCCCTTGCTCCTCGAACCCGGCGTTTCCACCCGTGTCGATTACAACCTGGCGGATGGAGAGGAACTTATCCGGCGCGGCCGCGACCTTATCTTTCACATTGCCCGCGCTCGCGTCTCTATGCCCAAGAGCACCCGGGATTTCGTCGCTCACTGCGAACATTATTTCAAGAACGGGCGGCTGCCTGAGCTGCCCACACCCCCACCCGCCTGAATCTCTGTCCAGGAGAATCAATCATGACCAACATCACCGGCGAATGCGAGCCTCAGCTGTCCACACCGCTGAATCAGTGGCTTGATTGTGTGTCCTTCGCGCTTATGGCGACGGAGCGCGTCGTTGCCCTGGCGCTATCCCTCACGCACAACAATCTGGCAGCGGCAGCCGCTGCCGCAAAGGAAACTCAGAACGTTCCCGACGTCGTGCAACAGTTCAGCGTGCAATGCCGGATCGCAGCCTCCATGGCCGAAATGGCCGCCTGCCAAGCACAGATGCTGCAAGAGCTGGCCGACGATCTGAACCGCGAACTCGCCTACTTCATCAGCGAAACGACCGCGGCAACCCGCCGCGCGCTGAAATAGACGCAGAGCACTTCAAGGCGAGCCAGCAGGAACCAGGAACCCCGCCTGCCCCTGGTCCTGCCCGTCCTTTCGCGCCCAAGCAGTGAGGCGTCACCGCAAATCCGGGGGCAGGCAATCCGAGAATTGCCGTCCAGGGAAAAGCACGCACGGAGCGCTACCGGGTGCGCCCTATCCGAGCTAGGCGGCCACCCGCCGTCGTTTTTCCTCCACCAACAACGCGTGCAGCATTTCCGAGGCGAGTCCATGCAGGACCAGCCGATAGCCTGCCGACCAGGTGGCGGGAATCACCATGGGGTGCTTGTTGTTGACCAGAATCAGGCCATCCGGCCGGTTGAGCACCTTGGCAGCGTAGACACCGATGGTCTCGTCGAGTTGCAGCGAATGCACCGAACGCCAGAAGTCGTTGTCGCTCAGAAAGAGTTGGTAGATCGGGGTGAAGATGTCAATGCAGGTCTGCAGGTCGATGACGTTGAGCCAGCCAGCATTCTGGGGCGCAATGGGAAAATGGCCGCCAGCGGAAATCATCGAAAAATCCAGCTCTTCCTTCGGCCGGATTTCCGCTATCCCCTGCCCGCGCAGCTTCAGATTGAGGCGGGTCACGAAGTTGAAGAGGTTGAGGTCGTGCTTGATGAACAGGTCGTCGACCAGATCGGGCAGGTCCACCGGCCGCAGGGGATTCATTTCCACGTCGCCGCCTTCGATGTTGGCGTTGAGAAAGCCGAGGTTTTCCGAACCTATCCAGAAGTGGCGAAGGATCAGCCAGTTGGCCTCCGGGGTGGCGAATATCGACAGCGCCCAGGCCAGAAATCGGTGCAATAGCCGCGACGAGGTCAGCCAGTTGGGGATGAAGGTTTTCAGCACCTGCAAGAGAACGATGGCCAGCCTGGCCAGCGGCCGCACGAACGGCAGCAGGAACTGGCGCGACACCGTATTGGAATCGCGCAACCAGGCCTGTTTGACGGCGGGGGTCAGGGGTACCGAGCCGTCCAGCCATAGCGTCTGCCAGGGGTTGGGATCGGCCGGGTTGTGGGGGGCTTCCAGCGCAGGGTAAGGGCGCGGCAATTCGGTCTTGTCCATGGTCCGTCTTCCCTATTAGGCGAACTTCCACTGCTGCAGATAGAGTGCCGCGACGACCTCCGCGACTCTGACGATCTCCTGGGTGGCCGCCTCATCCACCCGCGCCACCAGTTTCACCGCTTCGAGCCAGCGCAGCATGTGGGCTTGATCGTTTGCGCCGTGATACTCGATGAATTTGAGCGCCGCAGAGTTCACCCCGAGATGCTCCCTGAGGCGGGGCAGAAGGGTAGGCACGATGCGCTGTCCGGTTCCTTCGATGATGTAAATGCCGCCCAGCAGTCCGACCGGGTCGGGCCGGGAAGCGTAGGCATGCATGAAAGCGTTGAGCGCCTCGCCGCCGGGGTTGCGCCTCAGGTTTTCGGCCGGGAAGATTCCCCCCGCATTGCGGTAGTCCTCATACAACACCTGCCAATCCAGCTGTTCCTCGCCTGCGTGAGTCTGGACCAGATTGGCGAGTTCGCGGAACGGCAAGCTCATGCTCGACGCCGCACGGCGCATCCACAGACTGCCTTCGCGCACCTGGGGAATCCAGCATTCCATCCAGGCCCGGTAATCGGCCAGGGTGATCGTGCCCTCCATGATGGCCCGTACCAGATCGGTACGGAATACCTGCGACCGATAATCGTGCCAGACCGCCATGAGTCCTTTGAGCATGTCGGCAATCCCGCCGACTTGACCATCGGGCGCAATGGGGGCGGGAGGCAGGATCTCCGGCGCGGGCGGGTGCTGCCGCGCGAGTTCCGCCGGGCAGTCCTTCGCGTGCACCGCTTCAAGCAGAAAATAGGCGACCGAAAATCGTCCCGATTCCGGTACGAAACCGAAGACCTGGTCGCCTGCCTTGAGCTCATCCGCCTTGGTCTTGAGGAACTCGTCCAGAATGATGAAGATGGATGCCGAGCCCGTATTGCCCTTGGTGGCGAGATTGGAAAACCATCTTTCTTCGGCGATCGCGATGCCGGCTTCTTCCATCAGCCTGGCCATCATGGGCCGGAAGCGTTCCGAAGAATAGTGGCAGAGGAACCAGGTGACCTTCCGGGGATCGAGGTGACCAGCCCTGACCAGTTCCGCATATTCGTGGAGCCCCAGGTCGAACAGGTTGGGCAGGATGCGGATGCTCTGGCGGAGGTCGAAAGCACCCGCCTTCTCAGCCTGGGCCAAGGTCGGGTAGTCCAGATAACCCGGAAGGGTATTGCCGACGGACTGTCCGACCTGCATGCAGGTCGGCATATCGCCCGAAAACGATTTCTGGTGTATCCACTTGAGCTTGAGGGAGACCCCCGTCGCCTTTGGCCGGTCGGCCAGCATGACCCCGCCGGCGCCATCCGACAGCATCCAGCGCAGGAAATGGGCATCGAAATCGACGTCCGAATCCCGCTGCTGAAAGCGCGAAGCCTTGAACAACCGGGACGGAAACTCGCTCGCCAAGGCCACCCCGCGCTGTGCTGCCCGCGATTCCACCGCCTGTGCCGCTGCGTTGAGTGCCCCAATGGAAGCTGCACAGATGCCGGATACCGACAAAGTTTCCAAGGGTGGCAGGTGCAATTCGCCCTGAATCAGGTTGGCCAGTCCAGGCGCGGCGCAATCGCCCCCGGTCGTCGCCGCCGCGAGGAAGTCCAGCTCCTCATCCGGGGAAAGCAGCGCCCCAACGACGCTCGCCCCCATGGAAGCCACCGAATGCAAGGAATTGCCCTCCATGTCGATGGCGTAATGCCGCAGACGGATCCCGTTTTCGGCCAGAATACGTTGCTTGATCCGCGCAGACATCTTGTTGATCGAACCGATGTACCAGTCCATGCCGTCGTTATCCACCGGATCGCCCGGCAGGAAGACAGCTGATCGCGTTAGGTAAGTACGGCTGAATGGCGTCATGAGTATCCTTGTCAATCGAACGGGCGCGCCGTTCCGAACCAGCGGTCGAGATGGCCGAAAAAGAAACCGAAATTTCCGTGGTAGTGGGTATGGTGGCTCTGGTGATGCCTGATGAAGCCCAGCAGCGAACCCTCCCCGGCCCAGGGGAACAGATCGGTATTGGAGTGCGACAGGGTGTTGATGGCGATCGACCACACCGGCAGGAAAAGCAAGGCCTGCCACGAAAAGTTGTGCGCCAGCATCGCCAAGGGCATCACGCTGCCCAGCAGGAGCGCCTCCGTGGCACTCATGCTGTAAGAAGCGAAGGGCGTGGCAGCCACGGATTTGTGGTGAATGGCATGGGCCCGCCGCAACTTCTGATGCAGGAGCCGGTGCATGGCGTAGAAATGCAAATCGTTCCAAAGCACCATCAGCAGGCAATCGAAGACTGTTTCGCTGAGGTTGGCATCGAATCCAATCGATGCAATTCCTGCCTCGATCATGGCCCAAGGGACCAGGATTCCGGCGCCGAACAATAGAACGGAACGCAGCGAGCGCAAGATCTCATCGCGAATCTGTCCGTTCGCCAAGGGACGAACGCAGATCGGACGACGTACCACCCGGGCGATCAGCCAAGCCAGGCCCGCAAACGCGCCGTAAATCATCAGAAAATAGGCCGTCGCCCACAGCAACAAATATCCGGGATGAGCCGCAAGCGTCGAAAAGCCTTCTTTCATCCGATCATGGTGCCCTTAATCGAATGGGATATCAATGCTCCTAGGGCGGCGCAGACCGCGGATCAGACCGCTCCGCAGCCGGCCTGGAGGGAGTTGTATCACCGCCACGACGCCACGAGCTTAGCCTTCGCCAGACGGGCTGAAGGCAAGCCTGGGCTGCAAATGGTAACCACCGAACTTTTCGAATCGTGACCCCGCAGCACTCGGAAATGGATCGCACGAAACGGGCAACTTGGGAGACCGCGGGGAAGGCCCCCGCTCTCCTCGAATTCGATCGTCAGCCCCTCGCCCTGAGGCACCCTGCCAATGCCGCGTCCATGGTCGCCAGGTGATTGGCGAACCACTGGGACATGCC
The DNA here is from genome assembly GCA_009469685.1 of Azonexaceae bacterium. The sequence continues at coordinate 5,271 of SSTA01000101.1, forward strand.
ATCCGCATAGGCCATGGCCATGGTCAGACGGCCGCTCTTGATCCGGACGGCCAAGTGGGCGAGTTCTCCCAGCACCCGCTGATGCTCGCTTTCATGCTCGCCGATGGCCGGGAAGCGGCAAGCCCGCATGAGCCTGCCTTCGTGCTCGAAGTGCAGGCGGGTGTGCTCCCGCAACTGGGCGAACAGGGCGGGAAAGTCCGCGTCGGATGCCACTCCGAGCGCATCGGCGAGGGCCACGAATTCCCGGTGGGTGGCGTCCATTTCCTCGTTGCCGAGGTCAAATCGCGCATCCCACGGCATCAGATCGCCCCGTGTACCTCGCGCTTGGCGTTGTTGGTCGTCTTCAAGGCCTCGTCGACCGCCATGGCCGGATATTTGTACTTGAAGCCCTGGAAGGCGTTGAACACGGTGACCACCTTGTCGCCGGCTCCCTGGCCCTTGAAGTCGCCCTTCTCCAGAGCGGCAAGATCGATCAGCTCGTTCCAGCAGAGACCCTCGGTCAAGGGGATGAAGGCCACCGTGGCACCGTTGATCACCGACACGAAGGGCTTGGGAATATTGACGGTGAACATGACGGCCACCGTGCCCGGGTTGAGGTCGCCGCCGAATTTCTCCATGAATGCGGGCCAGTGCTGGAGTTCTTCCAGGGACCCGGAAATCAGCTTGAGTTCGTCTCCCTTGGCCAAGACGGCGGCCTGTTTGAAGAGGGCATGAGGAGGCTTGCGCCGCCCCTGGTCGTCGGCGACCTCGCCCTCGACCAGGACCAGTTCACCGCGATAGGCTTCCCAACCCTCGGCGCTGGCGGCTTCCCGGAAATTGGAGTTGAAGAAGTAAGGTTCGTAACGATCGAGCAGCATGGATATTCTCCCTGGTTTTGAATCGGTTCAGGCGGGCACTGCAGCGCCGATGAATTCGTAGAGGTCGGCTTGGACGATTTCTAGTCCGATGCGCTGGCAGAAGCGACGCTCCTTGGCGGTGGGTTCGGCGATGAAGACCCAGCCGGCGGGCTGGGCGGCGCTGTAGATCATGTCGGCCATGACCATGCGCTCGGTATCGCGATTGAGGCGCATGCCGAGGAGCAGGTACTGCTTGCCCTTTCTGAGCTCCTTGATCTCCGGTGGAATCGAGAAGCCTCCCATGAGCTCGGTGATGAAGTCGACGTAATCGGCGTCCGAGGCGATATAGACGGGCTCGGGCCGTGGCGTGCCCATGGGCTTGAAGAGGACAGGCAGCGAGGTATTGAGGGCTTGCGTCGCCTTGTAGGCGGCGCCATCCCAGAAATAAAGCTTGTAGCGATACGCCGTGCCGCCGATGCGGGCGATGCCGACGATCAGGTTGTGGGGCAGGTCGGCGTAGGAGTCCTGGAGCTGGGTGTCGCGATTGATGTCGATCACATAATGGGGACAGATCCCCTTGAGCCAGTCATGGACGGCGCCCCGGGTCCAGGCGGTTTCGCCATAGGTGCGGGTGAGGAATCTGGTGACCGTGGTGCGGCCCCGCTTGAGTTCGACATTCATCGCCGCTCTGGGGAATTCGTACATGAGCTTGGGCGCCATGGGCTTGCCGTCGTTCATGGCGTAGATCAGGGAGTCGCTGTCGGCGGGAATGGCGGCGCCGGTGGCGACGTTCTTGACGTCGGCCAGGACGCCGGGCCCGAGATAGGGAACGATGCTGCCGTCCTGCAGGCCGGCCAGCAATTTTGCGCGCAATTCTGGGGTCATGACTGTGCTCTTGAGTAAGGGGCACAGCCTCTACAGCAAATTCCACGCCCAAAGAAAAACCACGCAGCGGCGCGGGTTTTCGCGAGCGCCTGCAGCAAATTGTCGGGTTTGTTACAGGGTGGACAGGGTGACTTCGACAACGCCACCGATGACCAGGAACTCGTCTTCGCCTTGCAGAATTCCCGGGAGCAACCCGCAGTGGAAGAAGATCTTGGTGAGCGGAATTTCCGCCGCCAGGATGTAGTCGCCAAACTCGCAGGCCCGCTCGCGACTGCAGGTGAAGGAACTGAGGTTGTTGAGGAGGATGACGTGACGATTGCCGGTCACCTGCTCCAGGATTTCGTGGTCGGCCACCCGATTGACGCCCCGATAGAGCGTGACATGGCGTGCCGTCGGATGGCGCCGGGCCAGTTCAATCTGACAAAAGGTATAGAGCAGGTCGAGTTGGGCTTCCAGGGCATTGGTCCCGTAGAGTCCGCGGGCGCGCATCTCCTGGTAGCGGCCATAGGCGTCGCCATTGGGATCGGACAGGGATTCGCGATGGTAGCGGGGGGTCAGTCCGAAACGGGATTCCACCCATCCTTTCAAAACGGCGCCCTCGCGGCTGTCGGCATCGAAACTCCAGCCGCGGATGGCCTTGATGTAATTGGCCTTGGCGCGCTTCCTGGAACCTTGGGTCAGACCCATCTCCTCAAGCCACTCGAGTTGGAAGCGAACGGTCATGTAATCGCGAAAGACGTGGGATCGCTCCGTCGCATCGGCGGACTCCAGCCGGCGGAAGAGATCCCGGTGCAGTTCGGCGACCCCGTCGATGAGCAGGGACGTGGGATGGCGCTGAAAAGTCAGGCTACCCAGAACGACGGCGGGCAAGTTGCAGCGGTTGATGGGCAGGCGAGCGGTTCGAGGGAGGGACGCGCCGTCAAATGCCCCGGTCCGGGGCCCGTGGCTGCCCCGCAACGAGCGAGATTGGAGACTGGCGTCTCCTGAGTCTGGACTTGTCTCGCTTGCGCTCGACGCGTTGTCGTCACCCCTACAAAGGGTAGGGGAATTGTCGGATGTCTCCGCGCCCGCCGGCACCGGAACGTAGGGATTTTTCACTTAGAGATCAATCGATTAAGGCCTGCCAGTCGACCTGGCACGCAACGTGCAGAAGGGGAGGTGCGACTCTCACTGATTCCTTCGCAAATCGACTGACAGATTAAGGAGATTACACCATGGCTAAACTGCGTCAATGCGCCATTTACGGCAAAGGCGGCATCGGCAAGTCCACCACCACCCAGAACCTCGTTGCTGCCCTCGCTGAGGCCGGCAAGAAGGTGATGATCGTGGGTTGCGACCCGAAGGCCGATTCCACCCGCCTGATCCTGCACAGCAAGGCTCAAACCACCGTCATGCACCTGGCTGCCGAAGCCGGTTCCGTTGAAGACCTCGAACTCGAAGACGTTCTTTCCGTCGGTTACGGCGGCATCAAGTGCGTCGAATCCGGCGGTCCGGAACCCGGCGTGGGCTGTGCCGGCCGCGGCGTGATCACCGCCATCAACTTCCTGGAAGAAGAAGGCGCCTATGACGAAGACCTCGACTTCGTCTTCTACGACGTGCTCGGCGACGTGGTCTGCGGTGGCTTCGCCATGCCGATCCGCGAGAACAAGGCGCAGGAAATCTACATCGTCTGTTCCGGCGAAATGATGGCCATGTACGCTGCCAACAACATCTCCAAGGGGATCGTGAAGTACGCGAACTCCGGCGGTGTCCGTCTGGCCGGCCTGATCTGCAACAGCCGCAACACCGACCGCGAAGACGAGCTGATCATGGCCCTGGCTGCCCGCCTCGGCACCACCATGATCCACTTCGTCCCCCGCGACAACGCCGTGCAGCACGCTGAAATCCGCCGCATGACCGTCATTGAATACGATCCGAAGCACAAGCAAGCCGACGAATACCGTCAGCTGGCCATGAAGGTGCTCAACAACACCAACCTCGTCATCCCGACCCCGATCGAGATGGAAGAGCTGGAAGAGCTCCTGATGGAATTCGGCATCATGGAAGAAGAGGACGAGTCCATCGTCGGCAAGACTGCCGCCGATCTGGCTGCCTAAGCAGTTTCTGCATGACGGCGGGTGCCTCGGCACCCGCCACTTTCAACCAGAGCGCCGGCTACAGATTGGTAGCGGCGCCAGGAGGAAAACATGAGCAACATGACTCGCGAAGAAACCGAAGCCCTGATCGCTGAGGTACTTGAAGTTTATCCGGACAAGGCCAAGAAGGACCGTACCAAGCACCTGGCCGCCAATGACGTCACCGTCGAACAATCCAAGAAGTGCATCACCTCCAACCGCAAGTCCCTGCCAGGCGTCATGACCATCCGCGGTTGTGCCTACGCCGGCTCCAAGGGCGTGGTCTGGGGTCCGATCAAGGACATGATTCACATCTCCCACGGCCCCGTCGGCTGCGGCCAGTATTCCCGCGCCGGCCGCCGCAACTACTACGTCGGCACCACCGGCGTCGATACCTTCGGCACGATGAACTTCACTTCCGATTTCCAGGAAAAGGACATCGTCTTCGGCGGCGATAAGAAACTCGCCAAGCTGATCGAGGAAATCGAACAGCTCTTCCCGCTGCACAAGGGGATCTCGGTGCAATCCGAATGCCCGATCGGCCTCATCGGCGACGACATCGAGTCGGTCTCCAAGAAAGCCTCCAAGGCCATCGACAAGCCCGTCGTTCCGGTGCGCTGCGAAGGCTTCCGGGGCGTTTCCCAGTCCCTCGGCCACCACATCGCCAACGACACCATCCGCGACTGGGTCCTCGACAAGCGCGACGGCGAAACCTACGAAGGCACTCCGTACGATGTCGCCATCATCGGCGACTACAACATCGGCGGCGACGCCTGGGCTACCCGTATCCTCCTCGAGGAAATGGGTCTGCGCGTGGTGGCCCAGTGGTCCGGCGACGGCACCATCGCCGAGATGATGAACACGCCCAAGGTCAAACTGAACCTGCTGCACTGCTACCGCTCGATGAACTACATCAGCCGCCACATGGAAGAGAAGTACGGTATTCCCTACCTGGAATACAACTTCTTCGGCCCGACCAAGATCATCGAATCCTGCCGCAAGATCGCTGCCTTCTTCGACGACTCCATCAAGGAGAAGACCGAAGCCATGATCGCGCGCTACCAGCCGATGATGGACGAGATCATCGCCAAGTACAAACCGCGTCTGCAGGGCAAGAAGGTCATGCTCTACGTCGGCGGCCTGCGTCCGCGTCACGTCATCGGCGCCTACGAAGACCTCGGCATGGAAGTCATCGGCACCGGCTACGAGTTCGCCCACAACGACGACTACGACCGCACGATCAAGGAAATGGGCGACGCCACCCTGCTCTACGACGACGTCACCGGCTTCGAACTGGAAGAGTTCGTCAAGCGCCTGAAGCCCGACATGGTCGGCTCCGGGATCAAGGAAAAGTACATCTTCCAGAAGATGGGCATTCCTCTCCGCCAGATGCACTCCTGGGACTACTCCGGCCCGTACCACGGCTACGACGGCTTCGCCATCTTCGCCCGTGACATGGACATCGCCCTCTCCAACCCGACCTTCAAGAACCTGACGCCCCCGTGGAAGAAGGTTGCCGAAGAAACGGCTGAAAAGAAGGCTGCCTAAGTTTCAGGAATTGGGAAACGGGACCCGGCGGCGGGTGATTGCGGACTTCGCGTCCTTCACCTGCCCCGGCCCCCGGAACCCGGATCATCAACCTTGCGCCCGGCTCTGCAGATTGGCGGAACGGGCAAGGAGATAGCAATGCAAACCGCAGACAAGATCAAGCCCTGTTATCCGCTGTTCCGCGACGACGACTACAAGAAGAACCTGGCCGACAAGCGCGTCCAGTTCGAGGAAATGCACAATCCGGACAAGGTGTGGGAAACCTTCATGTGGACCACCACCAAGGAATATCAGGATCTCAACTTCCAGCGCGAAGCCCTGACGGTCGATCCCGCCAAGGCCTGCCAGCCCCTCGGCGCCGTCCTCTGCGCCTCCGGCTACCACAAGACCCTGCCCTACGTGCATGGCTCCCAGGGCTGCGTCGCCTACTTCCGCACCTACTTCAACCGTCACTTCAAGGAACCGTGCTCCTGCGTTTCCGACTCGATGACCGAAGACGCGGCGGTGTTCGGCGGCCAGAAGAACATGTTCGACGGCCTGGAAAACGCCAAGGCGATCTACAAGCCGGAAATCATCGCCGTCTCCACCACCTGCATGGCCGAGGTGATCGGTGACGACTTGAACGCCTTCATCAACAACGCCAAGAAAGCCGGTCACATTCCCCAGGACTATCCGGTCCCCTTCGCGCATACGCCGTCCTTCGTCGGTTCCCACGTCACCGGCTGGGACAACATGGAAGAAGGCATCCTGCGCTACTTCACGCTGAACCACATGGAAGGCAAGAAGGCCGGCTCCAAGGCCAGCGTCAACCTGGTCCCCGGTTTCGAAACCTACCTCGGCAACTACCGCGTGGTGAAGCGCATGCTGACCGAGATGGGCGTCGATTACACCATGCTCTCCGACCCGACCGACGTCTTCGATACCCCGGCCGACGGTGAATTCCGCATGTACGCCGGCGGCACCACGATCGACCAGATCAAGGATGCCCCGAACGCCCTCACCACCGTGCTGATCCAGCCCTGGCAGCTCGAGAAAACCAAGAAGTTCGTCGAGAACACCTGGAACCACGAAGTGCCCAAGCTGGAAATCCCCATGGGCGTCGAATGGACCGACAACTTCCTGATGAAGATTTCCGAGCTGACCGGCAAGCCGATTCCCGCCTCCCTGGAACTGGAACGCGGCCGCTGCATGGACCTCATTTCCGACAGCCACGCCTGGCTGCACGGCAAGAAGTTCGCCCTCTACGGCGACCCGGACTTCGTCATGGGCATGGTCAAGATCCTGCTCGAAGTCGGTGCCGAGCCGACCCACATCCTTTCCCACAACGCCAACAAGCGCTGGGGCAAGGCCGTGCAGAAGCTCCTCGACTCCAGCCCCTTCGGCAAGCTGGGCAAGGTCTATGTCGGCAACGACCTGTGGCACATGCGCAGCCTGTGCTTCACGGACAAGCCCGATTTCCTGATCGGCAACTCCTACGGCAAGTACATCCAGCGCGACACCCGCCACAAGGGTGAAGAGTTCGAAGTGCCGCTGATCCGCATCGGCTTCCCGATCTTCGACCGTCACCACCAGCACCGCGCTACCACGCTGGGCTACGAAGGCATGATGGCCGTGGTCACCCAACTGACGAACGCCGTCCTTGAGCAACTCGACAAGGAAACGATCGGCATGGGCACCACCGACTACAACTTCGACCTGGTCCGCTAATCCGGATCACCGGAGCCCCGCCGGCCGGCAACGGCCGGAGGGGCTCCGGCGTGCGAGCGACTTGCCAAACTTAGGGAGAAAACCATGGCTAACATCATGATCCGCCAGGGAGAGAAAGGGCTGACCTTCTATCTCCCCAAGCGCGACCTGGAAGCCTCCATCGAGTCCATCGAATTCGACACCGCAGAAAAATGGGGTGGCGAGCTGAAACTGGACAACGGGGGGTCGTACTACATCGATCCGATCGCCAAGCCGCCCCGCCTGCCCATCTCCCTACGCGCCAAGCGCCTCGGCGCCGCCGAGGATTGAGTTTCTATCGAACCCTGACCGCCCAGCCAGCCGCGGGTGCGAATGCCCCGGCCGGCAAAACGGACTGAAAGGAGAGCATCATGGCAATGAAGATTGATCCCGACATGTGCACCGCCTGTGGCGATTGCAAACCGGTCTGCCCGACCAAGTCGATCAGCTCCGGCAAGGTCTTCTACAAGATCGATGCCGCCACCTGCACGGAGTGCGACGGCCATAACGATTCGCCGCTGTGCGTCGACGTTTGCCCGTCCGGCTGCATCAGCCCGGCCTGAGCGCAGCGTCCTGAGCCGAGCGCCGGCTAGGCCGGCGTTCCACTCAGAATGCTGCCTGGAGCTCAAAATGTCGCCCACTCCCATCGCCTCCCGCGAGGCCGCGCTGCGCATCGCGCTGGCCGCCCGCGCCCTCAATGGCCTCGACGTCAAGGCCTTCGTCGGCGCCTTGATCGAAAAACTGGAACCGCCCCTCACCGAATCCAAGTTGGCCAAGCTCACGGTGGAGGATCTGCGCACCCTGCTCGCCGGTGATTTCGCGGAGCAGGGCTGTCACGTGGGCGTCGCGCCCGACCAACTCAAGGAGGCGGTACGACTCCTCTGGGGCCAGGGCTTGGAGCACGGAGATTTTCCCGTCATCGAAGCCTACGCCGAGGGCGAAATGCCCGGCTCGATCCGCGTCGCCCTCGCCGCCAATCGGGGCGAGAACCTCGATGGCCACTTCGGCTCCTGCGACCGTTTCCTGATCTATCAGGTCGGCAAGGAGGCCATCAAGCTGATCGACGTCCGCAGCACCGCGGAAGCCGACGGCGCCGAGGACAAGAACGCCGCCCGCTCGGCGCTGATCGGCGACTGCCAGATCGTCTACATCCAGTCCATCGGCGGACCGGCAGCCGCCAAGGTCGTCCGCGCCGGCGTGCATCCGATCAAGAAGCCCGGCGGGGGCACCGCTCGGGAGGTGCTTGTCGAACTGCAGGCCAGGCTCTCCTCCCCGCCCCCCTGGCTGGCCCAGATCATGGGCGTCCCGTCTGCCTCGCTGGCTCGCTTCGAAGCCGAATCCGCGGTGGAGGACGTCTGATGATCACCACCAAGACTCTGGTCGCGGTCGGAGAAGCGGTCATGCTCTCCCCCGATCTGGCGACATTGCGCAAGCGCTTTCCTGACCTGATGTTCACCGAGTGCAGCGACGACGACATTCCGCCCCGCTTTTCCCCGGCCCTTGAGGTCGACGGCCACAATCTCTATCTGTTCACCGGCGAAAACGGTCATTGCCTCGCCCTCACAGGCGATCTCGACCATGCGAGCGGAATCGTCGTCGCCCAGCGTCACGATGAAAGCTGAGGCGAATGGTTCTCACGCGGGGCTGGGACGGCTCGGTTTGTGTTCGGGGTGCAGCTACTACCCCGAATACCTGAACAGCCGCCGCTGCACCCCAGGCGATGCCTGCGTCCGCGCCCACAGCGGGCGGCAGATCGATCGGTTTCTGCGGGCCAACCGCAGCCAGGCCGAGCACTTCCTCGCCGACATCTTCTGGGAAAGGCGGGCCATCGCGGCGCGCTATGCCCCCGTCGAGCGCATCGGCGCCCTGCTACGGGACCCGGACGAAGTCGTGCGCCGCGTGGTGGCCGACCGCCTGCCGCCGGAGGAGTTGATCTCCATGGTTGCCGATCCGGATCGCGAGGTGCGGCTGTCGGTCGCCTCACGCATCCCGGAAGCGCAGTTGGCGGCTCTCGGCGGCGATACCGACTATCTGGTCCGCGCCACCGTGGCCCGCCGCCTGCCCCATGGCCAACTCACCCGCATGCTCAAGGACCCGGAACGGGAAGTGCGCAAGGTGGTCGCGGCCCGCCTGCCGGCCTTCGCTCTGCACCTGCTGGCCGCCGACCCGGAGCCCGAGGTCCGCGCCGTCGTCGCCGAAAGGGCGCTACCCGAAGTCGCCGCGTCTCTGCTGTGCGACCCCGAGTGGTGGGTGCGCCTGTCCGCGGTGGCCAATGCCCCCATCGAATTCCTTCCCCCCTTGCTGGACGACCCGGAACCGGAAATCCGCGACGCCGTCGCCAACCGACTCGCCCTCTCACCCCAATCTGATCCCGAGGCCCCCCAATGAAAGACGCCGCCTGGTCGGAATACTGCAAGACCCTTGCGTCCACCATCGTCGAATCCTGCACGGGAACGCCCATGGCCGGAGGGCAGGCAGCCCTGGTACGCAATCTCGCCAGGGCGCTTCCCGACTGGAAATTCCGCCACGCCCTGGTGCGCGGCGGTTGGTACCGAACCGGAGGCGTGGTGGATCGGGGTGGCAGCCGGATTTCCGAGAAGCTGGAGGCCTGGGCCGACGCCGAGCTTGCAGCCCGCGGCGGCGACCTGGCGGCCCTGGCGGAGGATCTCGCCGAACAGGAACTCTACGCCACCCGCCTCATTGGGCAGACCCATTACTTGGTGGCCTCGGCGGGAGACGGTAGCGATGATTTCCTGCAGCTGGAAATCGAGGAATTGCAGGAAGTTCGTAGCCACCTCCTCGGTCGCTCCGAAGACACTCCGAATTCCCTGGAGGATATCGTCGATCCCCCCGGCACCGGCGCCTGCCTGCAGCCCCTGGGCCTACCCTTCGCAAGCTTCCGCAAGCTCATCCATGTGGGTAGCTTCCTGAAGCGTATGCTGGCCCAGAAGCCCGAGCCCGCGCCCATCCACCGGCTAATTTCCGACTGGTCCCAATCCAGCGCCGGACACGCCAGTGCCCTCTTCAATCACTGGGTGATCGCGACCCGCGAGCACCTGGATCGCTATCAACAGCCCATCTTCCACGCCCAGCCCATCGCCACCTTTGCCGCCTCGGCACCCGAGTTTTCCGCCTCTCCGAGCGCCCGCGGCATGCCACTGCAGGCAGCCCTCTCCGCCTTCGACCACGAGATCGGCTACCCCATGGCCTGGTATTTCCACATGCTCACCACCAAGGCCGTCCCGCACTGGGTCGCCCAGGCGGTCGTGGAAGATTCCCTGGCCGGCTTCGCCTACCTCCCCCAGCGCGATACCGATGTCGTGCGTGCCTGGCTTCACCGTCCCTATGGAGCCTAAAGGCTTGGCCGCATTTTGTCGCATTTGCGACAGGACATCATTGGATTGAAACATCAATATATCAATGTGTTAGCCATGGCATCCCTCTTGCTGGTGAATGAGCAACCCTCGGGAGATGCCCATGAAAGCCAGCGAAATCCAGGCCCTGCTCGACGAACCGGCCTGTACCCACAACAAGAAGGAAAAGTCCGGGTGCGCCCGGCCCAAGCCCGGCGCCACGGCCGGCGGCTGTTCCTTCGATGGGGCGCAGATCGCGCTGCTGCCCATCGCCGATGTCGCCCATATCGTGCACGGCCCCATCGCCTGCGCCGGCTCCTCCTGGGATAACCGGGGCACCCGCTCCTCCGGCGTCACCCTCTACCGCATCGGCATGACCACCGACCTGTCGGAAACCGACGTGGTCATGGGCCGCGGCGAAAAACGCCTGTTTCACGCCATCAAGCAGGCCATCGACAGCTACGGGCCTGCCGCCGTCTTCGTCTATAACACCTGCGTCACTGCCCTCATCGGCGACGATGTCGAGGCCGTCTGCAGGGCGGCGACCGAGCGCTGGGGAACGCCGGTGGTGCCGGTCGATGCGGCCGGCTTCTACGGGACCAAGAACCTCGGCAACCGCCTTGCCGGCGAATCCATGTTCAAGCACGTCATCGGCACCCGGGAACCGGCCCCGGCCAAGCCGCGCCCCGATGGGCGACCCATCTACGACGTGAACCTCATCGGCGAATACAACATCGCCGGCGAATTCTGGCACGTGGCCCCCTTGTTTGACGAGCTGGGCCTGCGCATCCTGTGCACCCTCTCCGGCGATTCCCGTTTCCACGAAGTACAGACCATGCACCGGGCTCAGGTGAACATGGTGGTGTGCGCCAAGGCACTCCTCAACGTCGCCCGCAAGATGCAGGACAGCTACGGCATCCCCTTCTTCGAAGGCAGCTTCTACGGGGTCCAGGACGTGACCAATGCGCTCCGGGATTTCGCCCGCCTCATCGGCGACCCGGACCTCATCGCCCGCACCGAGGTGGTCATCGCCCGCGAAGAGGCCAAATCCAGGGCCGACCTCGAACCCTGGCGCAAGCGCCTCACCGGCAAGCGCGTGCTGCTCTACACCGGCGGGGTCAAGTCCTGGTCCATCGTCTCGGCCCTGCAGGATCTGGGCATGAAGGTCGTCGCCACGGGCACCAAGAAGTCGACGGAGGAAGACAAGGCCCGCATTCGGGAGCTGATGGGCGAAGACACCAAGATGATCGACGACGGCAGCCCCAAGGCCTTGCTTTCCATCTACCGCGAATACCAGGCCGACATTCTCATTGCCGGCGGCCGCAACCTGTACACCGCGCTCAAGGCACGCATCCCCTTCCTCGACATCAACCAGGAGCGGGAATTTGGCTATGCCGGCTACGACGGCATGGTCGAACTCGCCCGCCAGTTGGCTCTTTCCATGAACAGCCCGGTGTGGCATGCGGTGCGCAAACCGGCACCCTGGGCGCGGCAGAATGCAGCGGGAAACGTGCTGCAAGTCTAGGGTCTGTTCTCATTCAGGTCACGGTCACGCCGGGGCCGGAATTCCGGTCAATACTCCTGCAGCATCGTCAGTTCGGTATCCGCGTGCCGAAGGCGGATGGCGAGCGTACGCGCGATGGCGGCAATCAGGCTGAAGGCGAGCTTCTTGTGGTCCTCGGCGAGTTGGTTGAACTGCTCGCGGGACAACACGTAGACCTCGGTGTCGGTTGCCGCCACGGCATCGTTGCCGCGGGGGCGATTGTCGAGGAAGGCCAGACCCCCGAAGAAATCGCCGCGGCCAAAGCTGGCGATGTGGCGGTTGCGGCCGGCGCCGAGGGGAGCGAAGATGCGCACCGCACCACGTCGTATCCAGTAGATCTCGTCGCCGACGGCACCCAGGGCATAGATGGTTTCGCCGGCCTTGTAAGTCCGCAATTCCATCCGCGCTTCCAGATCCTTGAGGGTCTCGTCCTTGCGGTGGCTGAACAGGTCCATTTCCTGCAACTGGATCGGCACGTCCTCGGCGGCCGGCGCCCCCCGTTCGCCGAGAATGCGGTCTTCCACCCATTCGATGGCGGCGTCGAGTTCCGGGAACACCCGTACCGCACTGTCGTCCGGAATCACTACGGCAGTCTGCTGGAGAAACTCCCTCAGATTACGGCCGTTGGGCAGCTTCTCCCGGACGCCCGACAACAGCAGCATGGCACCCCGTTCCTGCAGGGCGTCGCGCACGTTGTGCAACAGGTGGGCAGCGGTGACATCCACGGACTGCACCCGCTTGAGGTCGAGGATGACGTATTTGCGCTTGCCGAGTTCCGGCTCGAGTTCGGCATAGAGTTGCTGCGTGGTCCCGAAAAAGAGGCTGCCCTGCAATTCGAAGATGACGGCCTGATCGCCCTTCTGCTCGATGATGCGCATTTCCGCCTCGGGGCGGTACCAGGTGGACGACATCTGGTTGACGTAGACCTTGTGGCGCACCACGGAACCGCCGATCTGCTCGCGAACGAACAGGATGATGGCCATGGCCACCCCCACCGCCGATGCGGCGATGAGGCTGATGGTGAGGGCCACGACGACGACGACGAGGACCACTGCAAAGTCGAAGACCGTGGCCCGGGATTCGATGAAGCGCAGCGGCTCGCGGTCGAGCATGCGGACGCCGATGACGATCAGGATGCCGGCCAGGGTCGCCACCGGCACCCAGGCCAGGAAGGAACCCAGGATGAGCGCGGCGACGAGGGCCAACAGACCTTCGAGAACTCCCGAGACGCGCGTCTTGGCGCCGCTGCTGAGATTGACCAGGGTGGCCCCCATGGTCCCGGCACCGGCGATGCCGCCCACCGCGGCCGAGGCGACGTTGGCGATGCCCTGGGCGACCAGTTCGCGATTGGAATCGTGGCGGGTACGGGTCAATTGGTCGATGACCACACAGGTCTTCAAGGTGTCGATGGAAAGCAGCGCGGCCAGGGTCAGGGCACTGCCCAGGAGGCCGGCGACCTGGCCCAGGCGCAACTCGCCGATTTCGTTCCAGCGGCCGGTGATGGCAGAGAAATAGCCTTCCTTGGCAGCCCCCAGGGTCCCGATGACAAGGGGATTGCCGCTCACCTCGAGAAGCGCCGGGTCCTGGGTAGCGAGGCCGAAGTAAGTCAACAACCCGGCGAGGATGCCGAGGATGGTGCCGGGCACCCGCTGGGTCAATTGCGGCGCCGCCACCGCCACCAGCACCGTCGCCCCGCCCACGGCAACGCCGCGCCAGTCCCACATCCCGGGTGCAATCAGCGCTTCCCACCAGCGGATTCCCGCGGGCGCCCCGACGAACTTGGGAATCTGGCTGCCGATGATGATCAAGCCCACCCCGGAAAGGTAGCCGCTGACCACCGGGTAGGGAATGTACTTGATCAAGCGACCGACCCCGATGAAGCCCAGCAGGAGCTGCACGATGCCGGCCAGGACGCCGAGCAGGATGAGCAGGAGAACGACGGTGCCGCCGGCCATGCCCTGGCTGGTCAAATCGATGGCGAAAGCCGAGAGCACGGCAGCGGCCGGGGCGCAGGGCGCACTGATCAGGCGGTCGGTGCCTCCCAGGGTCGAAGCCACCAGGCCGATCACCGTGGCACCGATGATGCCGGCCAGGGCGCCGATGGCCCCGTAGCTCGGGCCGATGGCGCTATAGACGGTGACGCCGAAGGCGATGGACGCCGGCAACGCCACCAGCATGGCCGCCAGGGCGCCCCAGAAATCGCCGGGAACCTGCTTGCCGCCGAGCAAGGGCTTGAGGCCAACCGAAGGAGGGCGTGGAGTCAAAAGGGCACCTGTAACTGACGGTTGAAAGGCCGCGCCCGGCGCAGGCACAGCGCGCCGGAAATCTTAACCCCTTTGCCTGCGATGGGTAAGCGCCGCCGAGCGCGCCGGGCGGCGCGCCACTCTGGAAGCGTACTGGCGGCCGGACTCAGTTCCAGGTCTTCTGGTGCAGGAGTCCGTTGACCAGCATGGTCGCAAAGAAGACTATCCAGGAGACCACGACGAGCAATGCCGCCAGTCCCGGCTTCCCCTCGGAAGTGCCGAGGTTGTAGCCCCATCCGAGCAGGGCGAGAACGATGGCGGCGGTCAGGATCGCCAGCCAGTCAGGCGTCGAGGAACTCAAGGAGCGTCCGGAAAGGGTCAACAGGATGACCAGTCCCGCCAAGACCCCGGTGGGAACGGCGAGTATCCAATAGAGGTAGATCACGGATCGCTTCCTCAAAAAAGACGGCAAAAAACGCGGACGTTGGCCACGATCAGGCCGACCACCCAGACGGCCGCGCCACAGCCTCCGAGGAGGCCGCTCCAAGCTAGGCGGCGCAGCCCAGGAAGCCCTCGGAGCAGCAAGAACGGCAGGACGACCAGAACGAGGATAGACACGACCCCAACCCAAAAATAGAGCGTCAGCCCGCCCTCGCAGGAATAGGGCTCGACCAGAAACGCCAGCACGACGTTCGCAAGGCCGATGCCCGCGGCCAGAGCCAGGAGAGTTCTCTTGGGGCTCACCTGATTTCAATCATGGAGTCGGAGCGGAAGCCGGGCGGCATGGCCCCCCGATACGGATGGACGCTGCGCGCTGCACTGGAAACGACGCTGCATGCCCCACCTTCACCTTCCTGGCAACCCAACGGTTTCTTCCAGGATATTCCGCAGGCGGGCCAAATTGCTGCCCACCACGGGCCATGACGCGGAGAGTTCGACGGCCTCGAATTCCGTACAGCGCAAGATGCGCAGCAAGGCGCTGGCGCAGTGGTAACGCTCCAGATAGGGCTGGTCCGAAAGCAGAAATTCGTACAGGACCCAGCCCGCCTCCTCGGGCGTCGCCCGCTCGGCCAGAGTCCCCCAGATCGTGCTGTACCCGCCCGTTCGGCGACGACGGATGTCGTCCAGGAGTCTGGCCACCGGCAGCCGGGCAAAGGCACCGGCTTCGTCGTCGGCGGCGGATTCGTAACGGGTTTTCCAGTCGGACATGGGGATCAAGGTCGCCGAGCCGCGGCGGACATCCTCCACCGACTTTTCATGCGCGGCGCAAAAGCTTGAGGATACCCTGCCAGGCTTCGATTTCCGAAGGTTTGGCCGGCCAGACGTCGCGCGAGA
>SSTA01000102.1 GCA_009469685.1 Azonexaceae bacterium
GGACTCAGGTAATCGAAGCGGCCGCTCTGGAAATCGATGCGATAGACAAAGTGGTCGACGTTGGCGAGAACCTCGTCGAGAGGCAATGCGGCAGCCGCTTCAGGCCGCTTTGTCCGTGTTCTGCTCGCTCGCGTCAAACCCGCACCAGATCATTCTCTTGGCCGCCAGGACCGCAAAAGAAGGGAATTGGAAACCACCGAAACCGAACTCATGGCCATCGCCGCGCCGGCGATGACCGGATTGAGCCAGCCCAGCGCTGCGAGGGGGATCCCCAGGACATTGTAGATGAAGGCGAAGAAAAGATTGGCGCGGATTTTACTCAGGGTCGCGGCGGACAGATCGATGGCGGCGTCGACCCCGCGCAGGTCGTTGCGGACCAGAGTGAGATCGGCTGCTTCGATTGCGGCATCCGAACCCGCCCCGAGGGCAAAGCTTACGTCCGCCGCCGCGAGTGCCGGTGCATCGTTGATGCCGTCACCGACCATGGCCACCACCCCCTCGCCCCGCAGTTCAGCCACGGCAGTTGCCTTGTCACCGGGAAGGATACCGGCCCGGTACTCGTCAATACCCACCTCCCGGGCGATCGCCGCCGCGGTCTCGGCATGGTCGCCCGTCAGCATGACCAGCCGGATGCCGCGGCGCTTGAGTCGCTCGACGGCCTCTCGCGAGGTCGGCCGCAGAGGATCGGCAATCGCCAGCAGGGCGAGCATGGTACTGCCTTCGGCAAGGACGACCACGGTCTTGCCCTCGCCCCGCAGGCGAGCCGCGCTCGCGTCGTCGGTTCCCGCCCAGCCCGGCACCCCGAGGCGCAGGACACGCCCGCCCACCGTACCCGTGACCCCTTTGCCGGGATGAGCTGCAAAGTCACCCACCGGCACCGGTTGCTCCGCTCCATGGCGCGCCAGGATAGCTCGCGCCAGAGGATGCTCCGAACCCTGCTCCAGCGCAGCCGCCAACGCCACCGCCTCCTCCTCCGACACGGCGAGCGGCACCACATCGGTGACGCACGGCTCGCCCAGGGTCAGAGTTCCGGTTTTGTCGAGGGCGATGACGGACACCCGCTCGGCCCGCTCAAGGGCCTCGGCATTTTTCACCAGGATGCCGGCGCGGGCGCCCTGACCGGTACCGACCATGACCGCCGTCGGGGTCGCGAGTCCGAGGGCACAGGGACAGGCAATGACCAAGACCGCCACCGCATTGACCAAGGCCTCGGATAGAGGGGCAGCGGCCAACAGCCAGCCGGCGAAGGTGAGCGCCGCGACGGCGCACACTGCAGGGACGAAGATGGCGGAAATACGGTCCGCGAGCCGCTGCACCGGCGCCTTCGACCCCTGGGCTTCGGCCACGAGGCGGATGATCCCCGCCAGCAAGGTATGCTCGCCTACCCCGGTAGCCCGGCAGCGCAACATACCCGAACCATTGGCCGTCGCGGCGAAGACCCTATCCCCTGCCGCCTTGGCCACCGGCATGCTCTCGCCGGTCAGCATGGCCTCGTTCACTGCCGATCCCCCCTCGACCACCTCGCCGTCCACCGGAATGCTCTCCCCGGGACGGACGATGAACACGTCGCCAGGCATCAGGGCGTCCACCGGAACGTCCACCAGGCTACCGTCCCGCTCGACCCGGGCGGTCTTCGGCTGAAGCCGAACCAGAGCCTCGATGGCTTCCGAGGTGCGTGCCTTGGCCCGTGCTTCGAGAAGCTTGCCCAGAAGCACCAGGGTGATCACCGCAGCCCCCGCCTCGAAGTAAACGTGGCCCGGCAGATCGGCGACCGTCAAGACCGCCGAATAGCCCCAGGCCATGGAAGTTCCCAGGGCGACCAGGACGTCCATATTCGCGCCGCCGCCCCGCAGGGATTTCCAGGCACCCGCATAAAATCGCCAGCCGATCCAGAACTGCACGGGAGTCGCCAGAAGGAGCTGGATCCAGCGGGGCAACTCGACACCATGGCCCGCGGAAAACATCAGGACCATCTGGGCTACCAGGGGCACGGTCAATGCGGCAGATATCCAGAATCGACGAAACTCCAGGCGGTACGCTGCGCCCTTGCGCTTCCGTTCTGCTTCCCGCGTTCCGGCGTCGACCGGTACCGCTGCGAAACCCGCCCTTTCGACGGCCGCGATTACGGTCGCCTCGTCGCTGGCGCCCGAAAGGCGGACCCGTGCCCGCTCGCTGGCCAGATTGACCACCGCCTCGATCCCGGGTTGCTTGTTGAGCACTTTCTCCAATCGCGCCGAACATGCTGCGCAAGTCATTCCGCTGACGGCGAATTCGACGACCCGGGTATTTTCCTGCTCAACCATCTGGCTTCCCTCTTTCTCGCTCAATCCAAGATCATGGCAGTACGCAGAGCGCTAGCAAGCCCCCACAATCCGAATCCCATCACCAGGATGCCCGAGCCCAAGCGTACGGACCGCAGCCTCATGAAACCGCCAAGTCGCCCGACGAAGAATCCGGCGAGGAGTAGATTGGGCAGAGTTCCCATGCCAAAGGCCGCCATCATGAGAGCTCCCCGCCCGGCAGATCCGGCGGTCAGTGCGCTGGCCAACGCACTGTAGACCAGGCCGCATGGAAGCCAACCCCACAAGGCGCCCAGAGGTATGGCCTGGGCGACGGTCCGGACAGGTAGAAATCGCGTCGTCAAGGGCTGGAGGCGGCGCCAGAGTCCCGCTCCGGCGGATTCCAGCGGTACCAGCACACCCGTGAAGCCCGTCAGATAGAGTCCAAGCGCCACCAGCATCAGATTCGCCAAGACGTAGAGGACGAGCCTGACCGGCAATTGTCCCTCAAGCACCAGGCTTGCGCTGCCAAGCGCCCCGGCCAATGCTCCAGCCGCCGCGTAGGAGGCGATGCGTCCGGCGCTGTAACCCAAGTGCAGGCTCCAGCGCGGAGGGGCCCCAAGGGAGAGCGCGCCGACGATACCGCCGCACATGCCGAAACAATGGGTCCCGCCCAAAAGCCCGACGAGGAACAAGGCCAGGAAGGCGGAATCGGACATTCAGGTGCCGACCAGGAAATAAGGAGTGGGCATTCTAGCGGCTTTTGCCCCCGCCTCCTTCACCCCCTTGGGCGGACTCAGATGACTTTGGAGTATCGAGTCCGCTGCCGATCGGCCCGGAGATAGCGATCGAAGACCATGGAGATCACCCGCACGAGCATACGGCCCGGCGGCAGGACCGTGATCCAGTCCCTATCCACCCGGACGAGCCCGGCGCGCTCCATCTCTTTGAGATCGTCGAGTTCGTCGGCAAAGTACTGCCGGAAGTCGATCAGATGAGCCGATTCTATCGATTCGATGGACAACTCGAAGTGGCACATCAGGGCCTGAATGATGGAGCGCCGCAGAACGTCGTCGGCATTCAGCTCTATCCCTCGGAAGACCGGCAGAACCTGGCGATCGAGGCTATCGTAGTACTCGTCCAGAGTCTTGACGTTCTGGGCGTAGGTAGGCCCCACCTTGCTGATCGAGGAGATGCCGAAGGACAGCATGTCGCAATCCGCATAGGTCGAATAGCCCTGGAAATTCCGATGGAGGCGCCCCTGCCGCTGGGCTACCGCAAGCTCGTCGTCCGGTTTGGCGAAGTGGTCCATGCCGATGAAGACGTAGCCCGCGTCGGTCAACTTCTTGATCGCCAGGGAAAGTATCTGCATCTTGGCATCGGGAGAAGGCAGGTCGGGCTCGGCAATACGGCGCTGGGGCTTGAACAGCGTGGGCAGATGGGCGTAGTTGTAAATCGAAAGGCGATCCGGATCCATCGCCAGAACCCGTTCCAGCGTCCGATTGAAGCCCATGACGGTCTGCTTGGGCAGCCCGTAGATGAGATCGATGGAAATGGACTGGAAGCCGTTCGCCCGCGCGTTGCGGATGACATCGGCGGTCTCTTCTTCCGTCTGGATCCGGTTCACCGCTTGCTGTACCCGCTCGTCGAAATCCTGGACGCCGACGCTCATGCGATTGAAGCCCAGTTCGCCCAGCAAGGCGACCGTCGCACCGTCCACCTTGCGGGGATCGACTTCGATGGAATACTCCCCGCCTTCAAGGAGCTTGAAATGGCGCCGCGTGGCATCCATCAATTGGCGCATCTCGTCGTGCGAGAGGAAAGTCGGCGTACCGCCGCCCCAGTGCAGTTGAATGACTTCGTGCTCGCCATCCAGATACTCGCTCTGCAGCGCCAGTTCCTTGGCCAGATACTTCAGATACTTGGCGCTCCGCCCGTGATCCTTGGTGATGATCTTGTTGCAGGCGCAGTAGTAGCAAATCGTATTGCAGAACGGAATGTGGAAGTATAATGACAGCGGTCGAGTGAAGGCCCCGATATTGCGCTTGCCCAACCAGGCACGAGCGGCGTCGGCCCCAAACGCTTCAACAAAGCGGTCGGCGGTCGGGTAAGAGGTATAACGCGGTCCGTTGACGTCAAATCTGCGGATAATTTGGGCGTCAAATACGAAGTTTTCTGTTGCGATGTTCATCAAGCACGTCACCACTGGGTAGGCGGATTATGTTCAGATGGCACAGTAACACGGTTGACTTGGATCAAGCGATTACGGGTTGAAAATGCGCCTCCAGACAGCGGTCCAGGAAGTTTCCCTCACGGTGCTCAAGACAGCCTGCTCAAACTGCAATCTGCGCGAGCTCTGTCTTCCGGTAGGTTTGACGGAAGACGAAATGCAGCGCCTCGACGACCTTGTGTCAACTCGCCGTCGGGTCAAGCGCGGCGACTATCTGTACCGGGCCGGCCAGGGCTTTGATGCCATCTTCGCGGTCAGAAGCGGCTTCTTCAAGACCGACGTGCTGCTCGAAGATGGCCGCGACCAGGTGACCGGCTTCCAGATGGCCGGCGAGCTGCTAGGGTTAGACGGGATCAGTACGGAACACCATACCTGTAATGCCATCGCCCTCGAAGACAGCGAGGTCTGTGCCATCCCTTTCTCCCGCCTGGAAGGGCTTTCCCGGGAAATCCACAATCTCCAGCACCATTTCCATAAGGTGATGAGCCGGGAAATCGTCCGCGACCATGGCGTCATGATGCTGCTGGGCACCATGCGCGCCGAAGAAAGGCTGGCTGCCTTCCTCCTCAACCTTTCCCAGCGCTTTACGTCCCGCGGCTTCTCCCATTCCGAGTTCTATCTGCGCATGACGCGGGAGGAGATCGGCAGCTATCTGGGCCTGAAGCTCGAAACCGTATCCCGGGCTTTTTCCAGGTTTCAGGAAGAGGGCTTCATCGCCGTTCAGCAGAAGCACATACGCATTCTGGACATTCCCGGCCTCAAGCGTCTGATGAATCACCAGGCCAAGTAGGGACTTCGGGTCAGGGCGACCCCGACGATATAGGCGAAACAGCCCAAGGCAATCAGCAGAAATGCCAGCCGGATTCGTGGCGTAGAACCGCGCTTCAAGGCGACGGTGCCGCAGCCGATATAGGCCAGCAAACCGACCACCTTGGCCGTAAGCCATCCCTCGACGAAAGGATACTGGCCGCTCCACACCGCCAAGGTCAGGGCACTGGCGAGCAGCAGCGTGTCGATGGCATGGGGCAGGACCCGCACCCAGCGTTCGGTCAAGCGAGGAGATCCGGTAGCCATCCACCATCCGCGCATGCAAAACCCGGTGAAGCTCAGGGTGACGCAGAGGATGTGCAGGTGCTTGACGAAGGAATAGGAAATCATCCTGGCTGTCCGTCAGGGCGAGGCCTGAAGTACATCGGCAAATGCTTCACCGACCAGAGTCCAAAAACGGCCAACCAGCCCATTGCGGCCGCGATGCTGGCAGCCGGGAAAAACTCTCCGGCCAGCCGCAGCGCGACCACACCCTGGAAAATCCAGAAGAGCGGCCAGGCCCAACGATCATCGCCAATGGGCCGCCCGGAATGCCCGAGCGTGACGCGGGTGGCCATGCCGATCAGCACCGAAGCGAAAAATCCCGCTCCGACGGCATGGAGCGGCAAGAGCCCGCCCCAGGCGATTCCCGCAGCGCCCAAGGCGGCCTGCACCGCAAACAGGCTCATCCCAACGGCCAACCAGAGTGCCCCCAGGTGCAACATGGCGAGCATGGGCGCTGCCAATCCCGCCCGCGGATTCCATTGCCAAGACAGGCGCAGCGCCGCCGCGGTGGCCAATGCATCGAAGATGCCGCGCCAGGGGGTGCCCACGGCCTGCCCGACGGCGTGGCCGACAAATCCGGCCGCGAGAACGAGCAGCAGGGAAAAGGAGGCATCGCAACGGTATCCGCGCACCACGGCGGCCGTGAAGAACGGCAGCATGCGATGGAGAACCGCCGCAAAAACCGGTGCAACGCAAGCCCACAATCCGAGCTCGATAGCCCAACGGAACGCACCCTCGGATCCCACAGCTAGGGCGTAGGCGTAGAGCACCTCGGCGCCAGCCCCCAGGGCGAGTGCGACCACTGCCAGAAGACCGTGACGTCGATCCGCCGCCGAGGA
>SSTA01000103.1 GCA_009469685.1 Azonexaceae bacterium
CTAGGTGCACTCCCAACTGCCAGTAGTCGCGCTAGGGCAAGCGGAGTGCAACGATGCCGACGTGAGCGCGCGCCTTATTTGGTACGGCTGCGGTATTCGTCGGTGCGAGTATCGATTTCGATCTTGTCGCCGATTTCGACGAAGGCCGGCACAGGCAATTCGAAGCCGGTGGCCAGGCGGGCGGGCTTCATGACCTTGCCGGAGGTGTCGCCCTTGACCGCGGGTTCGGTGTAGATGACCTCGCGGACGACGCTGTTGGGAAGTTCGACGGAGATGGCCTTGCCGTCGTAGAAAACGACTTCGCAGGGCAGGCCGTCTTCCAGGTACTTGAGGGCGTCGACCATGTTCTCGGCCTCGACCTCGAACTGGTTGTATTCGGCGTCCATGAACACGTACATGGGGTCGGCGAAGTAGGAGTAGGTGACTTCCTTCTTGTCGAGGATGACTTGTTCGAACTTGTCGTCGGCCTTGTAGACCGATTCCGACGGGGCGCCGGTGAGCAGGTTCTTGAGCTTCATCTTGACGACGGCGGCGTTGCGGCCGGACTTGTTGTATTCGGCCTTCTGCACCACGAGCGGGTCGTTGCCGACCATGATGACGTTGCCGGAGCGGAGTTCTTGAGCGGTCTTCATACGGGAAATTCCGAAAATCGGTGGGACGGGAAATGGAGAACTTTAAATTATAACTCCTTGGCGCAGAACTTGACGAGGGTCGATGCCAAGTCGGGCTGTCGAGCCAGGCTCTCGGCCCAGAGGCGATTGTGGTCGGCGATGGCCGGCAGATGGTTAAGGAAGGCCGGCCAGCGCGCGGCCACGCCGGCCCCCGTGTTCCAGGCGGAAATAAAGCCGTAGGCCGCTTCCCTTGCCGATTGAGACAGACTGGAGGCGTAGCGCTCAAGAAAAGCGTCCAGTTTGGCCAGATGGGCGGCATCTTGCTGCGGATAGATGTGCCAGACGAAGGGCCGTGCCGCCCATTGGGCGCGGACGAAGGAGTCCTCGCCGCGGACAAAATTGAGGTCGCAGCGCCAAAGCAGGCGGTCGTAGTCTTCCTGGGGCAGGAAGGGCATCGGCTGTAACGTAAGCTGGCCGCGCTGCCACGGGCCGCTACCGCCCAGATGGGCTCCAACGGCCGTTAGAGGCTTGCCGGGCGGGACATGGCAGACGATGGGGCGGTCTCCCTCGGCCCAGGTGTCGAGCAATTCTCCCAGGGGCGCCGTGTCGTAGCAGAAAAGACTGATCTGGAGGGCATCCTGGCGTGGGAGGGCAGCGATGCAGGCGTCCCGCTCCGCGAGGAGGCCATTTTCCCGCAGCAGTCCGCCGGTGGTCCGGGTAAAACCCGGGAAGAAGAAATGTTTTACCAGGGGAAGACGCGGATGGGGCGAGGCGAGGCCGTGGCAGGAATCGACCCAGGACTCCGCCGACAGGTATTCCAGATTGATCCAGCGCGGCGCTCGGGATTGCCGGGCCATGGCCTCCAGGTAAGCCGCCGGCAGTTCGCAGGCAAAGGCTTCGACGACCACGTCGGCGACGTCGATTTTGGGAAAGTCCCTGGGCCAGTAACGAAGTTCGACGCCGGCCACCGTTTGGGTTTCTGCCTCGACCCGGACCCCGGGCTGCATGGGCGCCAGGGCCGCCGGATCGTCGACCCACAGGCGCGGCGCCACGCCATGCTCGGCCGCCAACTGGCGGGCCAAGCGCCAGCAGACGCCGATGTCGCCGTAGTTGTCCACGACGCGGCAGAAGATATCCCATCGGCTTCCCATGGCCGGCATGGTAACCCGATTGTCGCGCCGACCTCCTGCACCGCATGCCATCCTTGCCCCGGCGCGCTGCTCTACAGGATGCGGCGAGGCGGCGGCTGCTGCCGGCGGGCGAATCCTCGAATTTCCGGGTTAACATGCCGCCTATGCCGCCATTCGATCATCCCCAGGGGTGCACCGCCTGCACGCGCCTCGCCGAGCATTTGCAAGGCTTGCGCCGGCGCGAGCCGGACTGGCATTGCTTGCCGGTTCCCGCCTTCGGCGATCTTGCGGCGCGCTTGTTGGTGGTCGGCCTGGCGCCGGGGGAAAAGGGCGCCAACCGTACCGGTCGGCCCTTCACCGGTGACGTGGCGGGAGAGTTGCTTTATCCCGCCCTGCACCGATTCGGATTTGCCAGCAATGCCGAACCCCTCGCGGAGGGCTGGGCCAACCCGGCTATGGACCTCACGGATTGCCGCATCAGCAATGCCGTGCGCTGCCTGCCCCCGGCCAACAAGCCGACGACGCCGGAAATCCGCCAGTGCAATGACCATCTCAAGGCGGAACTGGCGGCCATGCCAAACCTCAAGGCCATCGTCGCCCTGGGTGCGATTGCCCATCAGGCGGTCCTCTGGGCCTACGGACTGAAGAGCAAGGAGCGGGTCTTCGGCCACAACGTCCAGCACGACCTGCCGGGCGGCCCGCGGCTATTCGACAGCTACCACTGCAGCGGCTACAACTGGCGCACCGGGCGTCTTACCCGGGACAGCTTCGAGGCGGTGTTCGACGGCGTGCGCCGCTACCTGGACGCATGAGTTCGGGCAAGCCGACGGGCGCCTTCGACGCCAGGAGCTTCCTGGCCAGCCTGACCGAGCTGCCGGGGGTCTACCGCATGCTCGACGCGGCGGGCAACGTGCTCTACGTCGGCAAGGCCAAAAATCTCAAGAAGCGGGTGTCGTCCTACTTCCGGGAGAACCTGCCGAGCCCACGCATCGCCCATATGGTGAGCCAGATCGCCCATGTCGAGACGACGGCGACCCGCTCCGAGGCCGAGGCGCTGCTGCTGGAAAACAACCTCATCAAGTCGCTGAATCCCCGCTACAACATCCTCTTCCGCGACGACAAGTCCTACCCCTACATCATCCTGTCCCGGGACGCTTTTCCGCGGCTGGGCTTTTTCCGCGGCAATCCTGACCGCAAGGCGGAGTATTTCGGGCCGTATCCCTCGGCCTGGGCGGTGCGGGACGGCATGCAGACCCTGCAAAAGATGTTTCGCCTGCGCACCTGCGAGGACACCGTCTTCGCCAACCGCTCGCGGCCCTGCCTGCTCTACCAGATCCGCCGCTGCAGCGGACCCTGCGTCGGCCACATCACGGCCGAAGACTACGCCCGGGACGTGCAGCTGGCCGCCATGTTCCTCCACGGACGCCAGCAGGAAGTCATCAAGCGCCTCACCAGATCCATGGAAGAGGCTTCAGCTCGTTTGGCCTTCGAAATGGCCGCCATTTACCGGGACCAGATCCAGTCGCTGCGCCAGGTGCAGGAAAAGCAGTTCGTTTCCAGCGCCAAGGGCGAGGACGTCGACGTCGTCGTCGCCCTGCGGGATGCCGGACAGCTCTGCGTGAATCTCGCCATGGTCCGGGGGGGGCGGCACCTGGGCGATCGGCCCCAGTTCCCGACCAACGCCGGAGATTCCACCCCGGCCGATGCCGTGGCTGCCTTCCTGCAGCAGCATTACGCCGTCCATCCGGCACCGGCGCGGATTTTCGTCTCGCCTCCACCGGCAGACGAGGAGGGCACCGACAACGCGGCCCTCCTGGCCGAATTGGCAGGCCGCGCCGTTCCCGTGCTCGAACCGCGCTCTGTCGTTCATCGCACCTGGGTCGAGATGGCCCTGCAGAACGCGCGGCTGGCCATCGTCGCCCGCAATCAGGCCACCGCCCAGCAGGAGCAGCGTCTGGCTGCCCTCCAGGAGGCTCTCGGCCTCGCCGAGCCCGTGCAGCGTATCGAATGCTTCGATATCAGCCACACCCAGGGCGAGGCGACGGTGGCGTCGTGTGTCGTGTATCAAGGCAGCGGCATGAAGAAATCCGACTACCGGCGCTTCAATATCCGCGACATCGCTCCCGGCGACGACTACGCCGCCATGCGTCAGGCGGTCAGCCGACGCTACGACAGCGTGGC
>SSTA01000423.1 GCA_009469685.1 Azonexaceae bacterium
AACCTTCAGCGGCAAGGAAGCCGTCAGGCGCGGCAAGACCGTGCTCTACATCACCGAGCGCTGCGTCTTCCGATTGTGCGCGGAAGGGCTCGAATTGATCGAAATCGCTCCGGGCGTCGACCTGCAGAAGGACATTCTCGATCGCATCGCGTTCCAACCGATCATGAAGCGGGAGCCGCGCCTGATGGACGAGCGCATCTTCCGCGAGGAACCGATGAATCTCCGCCCCGGCATGATGGAGCGCCCCCTTGCCGATCGGCTCAGTTTCGACGAAGCCGGCAATGTGCTGTACGTGGATTTCTCCGGACTGTCGATCCGCCGCTCCGAAGACATAGCCCGGATTCTGGAGACCGTGGAGGCCAAGCTGGGGCCGCTTGGACATCGCGTCAACGCCGTCGTAAATTACGACCGGTTCGACATCGTTCCCGAGCTGCTGGAGGAATACGCCGCCATGGTCAAGGCGCTGATGGATCGCCACTATAACGAGGTCACGCGATACACCTCGAATGCGTTCCTGCGCCTGAAGATCGGCGAAGCGCTGGATCGCCAGAAGGTCGCGCCCCACATCTTTTCGTCCGCGGACGAAGCCAAAGGCGGTTTGTCGCAATGAACCCGGTGCGCAACCCTGCCTTGAAGCTCGAACGAGCACCCGAACCATGATTCCGAGAAGATTCAGCGAGGATGCGGACGTCCTCCGGCGGCGCGCCATGGAATCGCTTTTCTCCGAGCTCGCCGATCTTTGCCAGGGCATGGTGCTGGTCGATCAGGTCGGGCGCATCGTCTGGATGAATGGGAACTACCCGAAAAAACTGGGTGTCTCCGACGTCGAGGCGGTCATCGGCAAACCGATCCAGGAAGTGATCCCGAACAGCCTGATGGGTGAAGTGGCCGTTTCCGGGCGGCCGATGATGCTCGACATCATGGATTTCGAAAACGAGTCCTTCGTCGTGATGCGCCTGCCCGTTCACGATGAGTCCGGAAGCGTCATCGGCGCCATCGGACTCATGCTGTTCGACGATGCGCGCCAACTCGCCCCGGTCGTCTCGCGCTACCAAAAGCTGCGGGCCGATCTGGCCGACGCCCAGCGCAAACTGGCGGAAGCGCGGCGAACGAAGTACACCTTCGCCAGTTTCGTCGGCATCTCGCCCGAATGTGCCGCCCTCAAGGACGAAGCCAGGCGCGTTGCGCGATCCAGCTCGCCCGTGTTGTTGCTCGGCGAGACAGGAACCGGCAAGGAATTGCTGGCCCAGGCGATTCATGCGGCCGGCCCGCGAGCCGACGCCTCCTTCGTCGCGATCAATATCGCCGCCGTCCCGGAAACCCTGCTCGAAGCCGAGTTTTTCGGCGTTGCAGCGGGGGCCTACACCGGAGCCGACCGCCGCGGCAGGGATGGCAAGTTCCAGCTGGCCCACAACGGGACGCTCTTCCTGGACGAAATCGGCGACATGTCGCCCTCTATCCAGGCCAAGCTCCTGCGGGTCCTGCAGGAGCAGGAAGTGGAACCGGTAGGTTCGAATCGCCTCGTCCCGGTGGATGTGCGGATCATCGCGGCCACCAGTCGCGATCTCGCCCGCGACGTCAAGGAAGGGCGCTTCCGTGCCGACCTCTACTACCGGCTCAATGTCGTGATCCTTTCGCTGCCCCCCTTGCGGGAGCGACTGGACGACCTGCCGCTGCTTTGCGAAAACCTCATGGAGCATATCGCGCGCCAGCATCGCCTGCTCCCGAAGAACATCTCGCCCCAGGCGCTGGCTCGGCTGCGCGAACACGATTGGCCGGGGAACGTACGCGAGCTGCGCAATATCCTGGAGCGGGCGATCCAATTGACCGATGCGGATACCCTCGAGGTGGCATGCCTCGAACGCATACTCCCCAAGCCCACGGAGCCCGGATCGGTCGCAGGACCATCAAACGGTTCGCTCGGTGCCAAGCTTCAGGACACGGAGCGCGTCGCCATCGAACGAGCGATTGCGCAGGCGGGAGGGAACAAGAGCGAAGCAGCCAAGATTCTTGGGATCTCCCGCGCCAGCCTGTACGAAAAAATCGAGCATCTCGGTCTGAAGACGAACAAGCGCTAAGGCGCCGCCTGCCCCGGGGGAATGCGCTGTAAGGGAAGCCCAGACTCCGGCGGTGCTACCATCGAGAGGTCCAAGATCAGTCCGAGGACCCCGGATGAACCCCATCTTACGCATCGCGCCGCGCAACGCCGATCTCGGCGACGGTCTGCTGATCCGGCGCATGCTGCCCAGCCGTCAGCAGCGCATGGTCGGCGCCTGGTGCTTCCTCGACCACGCCGGCCCCGTCGATTTCCCTGCCGGACGAGGGATGCACGTGGGACCCCACCCCCACATCGGACTGCAGACCTTCACCTGGTTGATCGAGGGCGAGGTGCTCCACCGGGACAGTCTCGGGAACGAGCAAGTCATTCGGCCGGGGGAAGTCAATCTGATGACCGCCGGCCGCGGCATCGTCCATACGGAAGATTCGCTGGCCGACGGTCAACGCCTGCATGCAGCACAGCTCTGGATCGCCCTGCCGCCGGAAAGCGAGCACTGCGCACCGGATTTCGCCCATCATCCGGTATTGCCCCGCTGGCAGGAGGGGGGCGCCACCCTGACCTTGCTGGCCGGAACCTATGGCGACCACGCTGCGCCTCCCCGCGTCCATTCGCCCCTGCTCGGTCTGGACATCGCCAGCACGGTGCCGACGACCCTCACCCTCGCCCTGGAGCCCGTTTTCGAATATGGACTCGTTCCGCTCAGCGGCGAAGCGCAAGTTGCCGGCGAGCGTTTCGCAACCGACGAATTCGCCTATCTCGGACGCGGCCAGGACCACCTGAGCCTCCTGCTGGGCGCGGATACGCGGGTCTTGCTCCTGGGGGGAGAGCCTTTCGCGGAACCGGTCCACATGTGGTGGAACTTCGTCGGCTCCAGCCGGGCCGTCATCGCCGAAGCCCAGGGCCAGTGGGAACGCGGCGAAGCCCTCTTCGGCCCCATCGGCGACGGAAGCAGATCGCGCCTCGCGGCTCCCCCATTGCCCTGGCGCGCCGACTGAAGTGCCCTCGGTCTGTCGGCCCCTCAAGCGGGGGCCGGTGGCGTGCCGATCTGCTGCGCCGAACGCGTGATGGCCACCACGCAGGGATGGGTCAGGCGGCGCTCGACGGAAATGGCGTAAAAACTGACCTGAACCTCCTGGGTACGGCCGAGAACGACCAGGTCGCCCGTATCGAGAAACTCGCGCTCGGCCACCGTGGGAACGGGAAAGGCACCGATCCCCTGGCGGCCGAAGGCGCCCATGAGCGCGCTGTCGTCGAATTCGCCGACGATGCGCGCCCGAAGCCGCTTTTTCTCCAGCCAGGCGTTGAGGGCGGAGCGCACATG
>SSTA01000424.1 GCA_009469685.1 Azonexaceae bacterium
GCGCGGCACGGCGGCGAGCGCCTGGTCTTCCGGCGCGAGCAGGAAGGCCTGGCGCAGGATGCGGAACACGTAGACCGCCGCCAGCAGGCCGCCGGCCAGCGCCACCACGGCGATGAACCAATACCCCTGCCCCAGCGCCGCGTCGATCAGCAGCCATTTGGCGAGGAAGCCCGCCGACGGCGGCAGGCCCATCAGCGTGATGCCGGCCAGGCCGAAGGCGAACATCGTCACCGGCAGCCGCGCCACGGCGCCCGCGAGTCCGGCCACCGTGTCGTGCCCGCTTGCCTTGATGACGACGCCGGCGGCGGCGAACATGCCGGCCTTGGCGAAGCCGTGAGCGAAAACCTGCGTCACGCCGGCGAGGACCGCCTGCGTGCCGGCCAACAGCGGAAAGATGAGGAACAGGTAGCCAAGCTGGGCCACCGTGGAATAAGCGATCAGCCGCTTGAGCTTGACGGCGCGGATGGCCTGCCAGGAGCCCCAGAAGATCGCCGCCGCGCCGAGTCCCGCCGCCAGCCAGGCAAGGGCGGGCAACACCGCGTGCAGCGGCCCGAGCCACAGGCGCAGGATCAGGTAGAAGGACCCTTTCACCACCAGCGCCGAGAGCAGCGCCGACACCGGTGCCGGCGCGCCGCCATGGGCGGGCGGCAGCCAGGCGTGGAAGGGAAACAGCGCCGTCTTGAGCATCAGGCCGAGCACCATCAGTCCGGCGGCGATCCAGGTCAGGCGCGGTGCCGAGCCGTCGACCAGCGGCTGCAACGTGGCGATCGACACCGTGCCATGCGCGCCGTAGACCAATGCCACGCCGAGCAGGAAGGCACCCGAGCCGAGCAGCGTCGTGAACAGGTAGCGCAAGGCCGCCGCCAATTGCGGCGCCTGGCCGCCGGCCGCAACCAGGGCGACGGCCGCCAGTCCGACCAGTTCCAGCGTGACGTAGAGGTTGAACAGGTCGGCCGAGAGGAAAAGGGCGTTGAGACCGGCGATCAGGAAGCCGGCCAGCGGCCAGAAGTAGCGCCCGGCGGCGTCGCCGGGCTTGTAGTAGGCCCGCGCATGGATGGCGAGCGGCAAGGCCACCGCCTGCACCAGCAGCAGCATGGCCACGGAAAGGCCGTCGGCGGCGAGATCGATGCCCAGCGGCGCGCCCCAACCGCCCGCGGCGTGGCCTGCCGCCGTCCCGCCAGCACTGACTTTGCGCGCCAGGTCGAGGACCAGCCAGGCCTGCGCCGCGAGGCTGGCGATGGCCAGCGATGCGCCGCGCCCCGGGCCGAGCACGAACGCCAGCGTCGCCCAGGCCAGTGGCAGCAGGATCAGCCAGGGCAGCGGATCGAATGCGGGCTCACCCATCGGCGTCCTCCGGCAGTTCGAGCCGTCCGGTCAGCGCCTGGAAGCGGCGGGCAAGCGCCAGGGCCAGCGCCGTGGCGGCGACGGCGACGACGATGCCGGTGAGCACCATTGCCTGCGGTACCGGGTCGGGCACATCGTTCCGCTGTGCCAGCCCGACCAGCACCAGGAAGGCGCCGCTGCCCATCAGATTGAAGGCGAGGATGCGGCGCGGCAGATGGGCGATCAACAGCACGCCGGCGGCGCCGAGGGCGAACAGGGCGACCCCGACCAACGCGAAGAGCATGCCGGCGGTCATCGCGATGCGTCCTCGCGCGCGAGGCCAAGGAACAGGCCGGCGAGGATCAGTCCGAGCGAAAACGTCAGGCCCGCCTCGATCAGCAGGATCAGCTCCCCCGCCGCCGCGGGCGGGTACTCCAGCAGCCCGCCCCGCAAGGTCAGCACGGCCGCGACCGTCAGGAACACGGCGAAGCCGGCGGCCAGGCCAAGGCGCAGCCGGAACACGGGCGGGCCCCAGCCGTTCAACAATCCGGCCAGGTGCAACAGCACCGCCGCCGCGGCGAGCACCGCGCCGGCCTGGAAGGCGCCGCCGGGACGAAAGGCCCCGGCCCAGAGCAGATACACCGCGACGACGATCGCGAGGGGCGCCGCCACGCGCGCCAGGTTCCGCGTCACGGGGTGCGCCGGCCGCGCCGGCAAGGCGGCGGATGTGCCAGCGACCGCGAAAATCGCCAGCAAGGCCAGCAACAGCACGGCGATCTCGAGCAGCGTGTCGTAGCCGCGATAGTTGAGCAGGACGGCGGTGACCGGGTGGCTGACGCCGCTTTGCGCCAGGTGGTCGACGACCGGCGTCCGCGGGTCGATGGCGGCGGGCCCGAGCTCGAGCATCGCCAGGCCGGTCACGGCGGCGAATGCCAGCGCGGCGGCGACGATGGCGAGACGCTTCATCGCCGTTCGGCCCGTCGTCCCGACATGCCAAGCGC
>SSTA01000104.1 GCA_009469685.1 Azonexaceae bacterium
AATTATTAACTCAAATTATGCGCATCCTCATCGCTGAAGACGATTCCATCATCTCCGACGGCCTTGCACGCTCGCTTCGGCGGAGCGGCTACGCCGTCGATTGCGCTTACAACGGAGTCGAAGCCGACAACGCTCTCGTGGCCGGGACCTACGACTTGCTGATCTTGGACATCGGTTTGCCGAAGCTGACCGGGCATGAGGTGCTGAAGCGCCTGCGGGCCAGAAATTCGCAATTGCCGGTCTTGATCCTGACCGCCCTCGACGGCACCAGCGATCGGGTCAGGGGCCTAGACCTGGGCGCCGACGACTACATGGCCAAGCCGTTCGAATTGGCTGAACTCGAAGCCCGCGTCCGGGCCCTCACCCGCCGCTCCTCGGGCACGACTCCGGTCATCCAGTGCGGTGAACTGACTTACGATCAGGTCGGCCGGGTTGCCCAAATCAAGGGACAGCCGGTCGAACTCTCGGCGCGGGAGGTAGGGCTGTTGGAAATACTCCTGGCGCGGGCCGGCCGATTGGTCAACAAGGATCAGCTCGTGGATCACCTGTGCGGCTGGGGAGAGGAAGTGAGCCACAATGCCATCGAAGTCTATGTCCATCGCTTGCGCAAGAAGTTGGAGGCGGGTGGCGTCCGGATCGTGACCGTCCGCGGCCTTGGATATTGCCTTGAAAAGCCCCAGGAACAACGCCAGCAGTCCTGAAAACGAGCGCTCGCTGTTCGGCGAGATCCTGGACTGGATGCTGGCGCCACTGCTGTTCGTCTGGCCGCTCAGTATCGCGATCACCCATTACTTCGCCAGCACGGTCACCAGTTTTCCCTACGACCAGGGGTTGCGCGAGCACGTGGCCACGGTGGCGCGCCAGATCAAATTTGTCGGCGGGAAACCGGTGATCAATCTGCCGGGGTCCGCGCGGGCCTTCCTGCGCGCGGACGAAACCGACACCGTCTACTTCCACGTCGTCACCCAGGACGGGACCGCCTTGCTCGGCGATAGCGAATTGCCGGTCCCGAACACGCTAGAGTACGACCCGGCGGAGGCCGGCGAGATTTTCTTCCGGGATACGGAATTCAACGGTCAGGATCTCCGCGTGGCCTACAGCTATCTGGCCGACACGCGGGCGCCCCGGGACCGTTGGGTCCTGATCGAAGTCGGGGAGACCCTGGAAAAACGGACCCTCCTCGGCAACAAGATTGTCGCCAGCGTCATCCTTCCCCAGTTCATCATCATTCCAGTCGCCGTGGTGCTGGTCTGGTTTGGACTCTCCCGCGGCTTACGTCCCCTCAATCGCCTGCGCAAGACCATAGAAACCCGGGGACCGGCGGATCTGTCCCCCATCGCCACGCGCAGGGTTCCCGAAGAACTCGACCCCCTGGTCGAAGCCTTCAACGACATGCTCGACCGCATGCGCCGCAGCGTCGAGGTCCAGCAGCGGTTCATCGCCGACGCCTCGCACCAGTTGCGAACTCCGCTCACCGGACTCAAGACCCAGGCTCAATTCGCCATGCAGGAAACCGACCCCGAAGCGCTGCGCCATGCCCTGCGGCAGATCGAGGCTGGGGTCGATCGTGCCAGCCGGCTGGTCAATCAACTGCTCACCCTCGCCCGCACGGAGGGTACCGAAATCGGCCAGAAGCGCCAGGAGCCGGTCGATCTGGCCGAACTGGTACGCGACCTGGCCGCCGACTCGGTGTTTCGTGCCCTGGAGCGCAATATCGACCTCGGCGTCGAAGCGGCGGAAGCGGCGATGGTGCTGGGGAATCCGGTGATGCTGCGGGAACTGGTGGCCAATCTGGTCGACAACGCCCTGCGTTACACGCCTGCTCCCGGCCGAGTGACCTGTCGAGTGATTCGCCAGGGCAATCGGATCATCCTCGAAATCGAGGACAACGGAGTCGGAATCAGTGAAGACGATGCGGAACTGGTCTTCGAGCGTTTCTATCGGGTCGACGACTCGGGCACCGAGGGGAGCGGGCTCGGTCTTGCCATCGTGCGGGAGATTGCATTGCAGCACGATGCCTCGGCGAGCCTGCGGCCCAATCCCAACGGGGTGGGGTCGGTGGCCAAGGTCGTCTTCCCGGCCTGGGTGCCGCCGCCGGAACCTATGCCTCCACCGGATGACTTCGCCGAGCTCTACCGCCAGTCCCCGCCGATGGGGGCATAACGCTGCGGGGCTTGCCCCCGTGGGCAATCCCGATCGCCGGCT
>SSTA01000425.1 GCA_009469685.1 Azonexaceae bacterium
CTCTCTGGCCGCATCGCCTAAATTTGGATGACGGTATCGCTGTAGCCCGCCACTATGGGGTCGTGAGTCATCAGCCGCATCGGTTCGACCAGAGCCTGGGCGACCAGCAGGCGGTCGAAGGGATCCTGGTGGTGTGGGGGCAGCTCCTCGACGGCGACCGCATGGTCGGCCTCGATGGGCAGCAGCCGGTAGCCGGATTCGCGGAAATAGCGCACCGCATCCTGGCCCGACACGGGCATGTCGCTGCGCCCCAGGGCGTGCTTGATGGCGATCTCCCAGACGCTCGCAACACTCACCCAGACCGTGGTCCGGGGCGACTGAATCAGATCTCTGGCGGGCGCCGACAGTTTCGGATGATCCGTAATGGCCCACAGGGCGACATGGGTATCCAGCAACAGGTTCACGCTTTTCCCCTACCCAGAAACAGTTCGGCGACTTCCGCATTGCTGGCGTCGATGTTGTCGGGCACCGCGAACTTTCCCCGGGCGACGCCGATACGCTGCCCGGCAGGCACCGCTTCTATCGGCACCAGCTTGGCTGCCGGACGGCCGTTGCGGGCGATGACGATCTCGCGCTCCTCGCCCTGTTCGATGGCTTCCACCAGGCGGGAGAGGGAAGACTTGGCTTGCAGCATGTTGACGGATGGCATGGGATTCTCCTATGAAGGAGGTATTAGTCTAGTCTGGCTAATTCGGATGCTCAAGTGCGGACTCTCTGCCTTGCCTCCTACGAAGGGGGTGCGGCCCGTGATTTCGAGTGGCGTGCTCGGTACGGCGCGCAGTCTTCGGGTTCGGGCACCGGGGGGTTTGCCGAGATCCCCATGGCGGCGTACCGGGACACGGATCTCTCGCGCAAGGCCCGGACCATTCCGTCATCGACCGGTGGCTCGGCCCCGGGCGGCGGATTGCGGCCGCTGCGCACGGCGAGCGCCCTGCCCACCGGCGCGATCACCGGCCTTGCGCCGCCGCGAGTATCCATTCCGCCACGATCCGCACCGCCGGGCGCGAGGTCGCCGTTTCCTCGATCAGCCAGTAGGCGTAGCGCGTGCTGCGGGGCAATTCCGGTGTCGCAACGATTTTCAACAGGCGTTTTTCAAGCTGGTCGCTGATCATGGGCAGCCTGCCCAAGGCCACGCCCTGGCCGCTCATGGCTGCGAGGATGACCTGATCGTACTGGTTGAAACGGACCACGCTGCGGGGGCGGGCACTGTCCCAAGCCTGGTCGGCGAGCCAGGTCTTCCATTGCATCCAGGGTCGCTGAGGGTCTTCGTAGTCCAGCAGGACGAGTTGGCTGAAATCTCCGGCCGAAGCGATGCGCTCCAGATTCAGCGCCGGGTTCGCCACTACGCCGACGGATTCTTCGAAGAGCAGCCGGGCACCGGGGGGCGCATCCTCAGGCTGGCAGTAACGGATTCCCAGGTCTATTCCCTCGCGCCGCAGGTCGGCAACCCGATTGAGCGCCATCACCCGCAGATCGATGTCCGGGTTGCGGGACTGGAAGTTTCCCAGACGGGGTAGCAACCACAGGCTGGCGACGCCGATGCTGGCGGTGACCGTGACGGGGCGCTCCAGGGGCCGCAGCGTCTCGCAGGCTTCCTGCAAGCGCCTGAGCGCTGGGGACACCTTGTGGAACAGTCGCTCGCCCTCCGGCGTGAAGGCCAGCGCCCGATGGCTGCGGACGAAGAGCTTGCATTCCAGGGCGTCCTCCAGGGCGAGGATCTGGCGGCTGACCGCAGACTGCGTGAGATGGAGCTCCTCGGCGGCCAGGGTGATGCTGAGATGGCGGCCTACCGCGGCGAAACCCTTGAAGAGATCCAGGGAAGGTAGGCGGGTCGCTTTGACGGGGTTCATGATGCATTCGTTTTTCTCATGTTAAGCGTTCTGAAATTTCGTTTGAATTGCCCTGTTGTAAGCACTCTAATCATGAGCATGCATTTGTTCAACTCATGAATATTCGCGGAGGAAAAGATGGATCGCCTGCACCTCGACCAGGCCGCCGTGGCTACGGTTTGCCTCACCGCGAACGATGGCGTGGAACTTGTGGGCCACCTCTGGTTGCCGACCGCGGTCGAGCAGATCGGGACGCTGGTGGTCAATCCGGCGACGGCGGTCAAGGCCGGCTATTACCATCGCTTTGCCCGCTATCTCGCCCGCCAGGGTTACGCCGTGCTGACCTACGATTACCGGAGCATCGGCGCTTCCCGTCAGCGCCATCCGCGAGCGACCCGCGGCATCGACAAGTACGCCTGGGGTGCCTACGACTGCGACGCCGCCCTGCGATGGGCTCGCCAGGCCTTTCCCGACTTGCCGCTCGACGTGGTCGCCCACAGCATAGGCGGGCTCCTGGTCGGTCTGGCTGCCCATGGCAAGCACGTGCGCCGCTGCCTGACGGTGGGTGCCCAGTATGCCTACTGGCCCGACTATGCGGCCGACCGCCGGCGGTGGATGTGGCTGCGCTGGCACGTCCTGATGCCGCTGGTCACCGCCATCCTCGGCTATTTCCCGGCGCGCCGCCTCGGCTGGCATGAGGATATCCCGGCGGGTGTCGCCTACGAGTGGGCGTTCCGTACGGCGCGCCTGGAGGACTCGTATGCCCATCTCCTGCGGCGCGGGGACGATCCCCTGCGGCATTTTCCGGCCATGACCGGGGAAATCCTGGCCATCGGGCTCAGCGACGACCCGTTCGGCACGCCGGCCGCCCTCGACCGGCTGCTCGGCTACTACTGCGGCGCCAAGCGCACCCGGATCGAGATCCGCCCCGGCGCCGTCGGTGCCGGCGCAATCGGCCACTTCGCCTATTTCCACGACCGCTTTGAAGCCACGCTGTGGGCCGACGCCTTGCGCTGGCTGCGCGATGGAGCGCTTCCGCCGCGGGCGCTGGTGTATCCCTTCCCGGCGAGCGAAAACGACGGAGGAACTGGTCATGATTGCGCACAATGAATCGGCTGGATCAGGGTGGCGGGCGCCGCTGGCTTACGTTCTGGCCGGAGGCGTGGTCATGGGGCTTTCCCTGGGCGTACGCCACGCCTTCGGCATCTTCATGGTGCCGATGATCGGCGAGCACGGTTGGTCGCGGGAAACCTTCAGCTTCGCCATCGCCCTGCAGAATCTGGTCTGGGGCATCGCGCAGCCCCTGGTCGGCATGGTGGCCGACCGCTTCGGTTCGCGGCGCGTCGTCGTCGCGGGACTCCTGGCCTATGCCGGCGGCCTGGCCGGCATGGCCTACGGCGATTCGCCCCTGGTGTTCACCCTCAGCGCAGGCTTCGCGATCGGTCTCGCCCTCGCCTGCACGGCCTTTGGCGTCATCTACGGCGCCTTGAGCCGCCTGGTTGCGCCGGAACGGCGGGGCTGGGCGCTTGGGTTGGCCGGTGCGGTGGGGGGATTGGGCCAGTTTTTCCTGGTCCCGGTCTCCCAGGCGTTCATCGACGGCCTGACATGGAGCGGCGCCTTGGTGGCGCTTTCAGTCGCCTGCCTCGTGTTGCTGCCGGCGGCGTTCTTCCTCGACGATGCACCGACGGCGACCGGGGGACGGCAGCAAAGCCTGGGCGAGGCCTTGCGGGAGGCGTTTTCCCATCAGGGATTTTGGTTGCTGGTCCTGGGCTTCTTCGCCTGCGGGTTCCATCTGGCCTTTATCGCCAATCACCTGCCTTCCTACCTGCGGGACCAGGGCTTGGGACCGTCGGTGGCGGTGATCGGTCTGGCGGTCATCGCCCTGGCCAATGTGGCCGGGACCTATGCCTGCGGACTGCTGGGCAATCGCTTCCGCCGCAAGTTCCTACTCTTCTGGATCTACGTCGGTCGCTCGCTGGCCATTGCAGCCTTCTACTTTCTTCCCCTCGGCCCGGCGACTTTGTACGCTTTCTGCGCCGTCATGGGCTTGATCTGGCTGGGTACCGTACCGCTCACCAATGGCATCCTTGGGCAGATTTTCGGCGTGCGTTACATCACCACGCTTTTCGGCTTTGTCTTCCTGGGTCACCAGCTGGGGTCCTTCCTCGGCGTCTGGTTGGGTGGGGTCGTCTTCGACCTTACCCATTCCTACGATCTCGTGTGGCGGCTGTGCATCGGCTTGGGTTTCCTGTCCGCGGCGCTGCATTACCCCATCCGCGACGCCGAGATCCCGCGGCCCGCCCTTCTGGGGGCGAGGGCGTGAGCCATCGGCTGGTTTCAGCCCTGGCTCTGGCCCTGGCGATCGTCTGGGCTTGGCTGGCGCATACCGATCCGGCAAATTTCCTGCGCTGGACGGCTCTGCTGACACTGTGCGGATGAATGTCGTTGGAATGGTTGGGGAGGAATCGGTATGAGCGTCCTGATCACCCATGCCTGCCAGTATGCCGGCCCGGGCAGCGTGCCCATCCTGCTGCGCGATTTCGGTATGCTTTTCTGTCATGACCGCAGCTTCGTCGATAGGGAGAAGGCGCGGCTATTCGAAAAGGAAAACGAGGGCGCGGTCGCGCTGCAGGCCCAGACTCCCGCCGCGATTGCCGCCAAGGTGCCTCTGGGGCGTCTGGGCAAGCCTGAGGAGGTCGGCGAACTCATCGCCTTCCTGGCGTCCGGACGCGCCTCCTTCGTCACCGGGCAGGTCATCGATTTCACTGGCGGTTGGCCTTGAGCGGACGATCCTTGCCAAGCGCCTGGCGCAATCTGTCATTGGGACGACAGCCAATTGGCAATCGACTCCACAGGCTCGCCGTAGGGGAACGCCGTGACCGGTTCTATCCCCGCTTCGCGCAGGCGTCTCGCCGGGCCGTCGCCGACGCGGGCAAGGAAGACCGCGCGGCAGTCGGCCAGGGCGCGAAGGATGGCTTCGCGTTTGTCATCGTCTCCGTAGCCCCCCTGGCAGTAGTGTTCAACGGCCCGGTTTTCGTGGAAGGCGACGCTGCCGCCGCTGACATGGTAGATGGCGAAGGCGTCGGCGTGGCCGAAGTGGAGGTCGATCTGCTGGCCGCTCTTGGTGGCGACGGCGACGAGAAAGTCGAGGGCAGTCATGGCGTGCTCCGTGAAATTGCGCTTGGTTGTCCACTGGCCATACGCTTGTCGGCTTTCTGACAGCGCGATGCGGATTTGGCCGGTCTTTTCCGCCAGGTAGCGAGAAACGTTCCACTCGCTGCCGGGAACCTCCTGATTCCTGGCCGGTTTTTCCGTCGGCCGCAAAGGCACGAATCTGGCTAGTCGTCTGCCATCCGAACTCTCGAAGAGGCAGCCCATGAAACTTGCCGTCGACCGCCGGCACATCGAGCCGATGATGCGGGCCTTTCCGCGCCTGGAGGAATACCGCGACCAGTTGCGCTTCGGCAATCGCGTCGAGGTGCCCTTCAACCGGTTCGAGCCGGTCGAGCTGGATATGTTGCAAGCGCTCTACGGCGAAGGCGACCTTGAGCTGAGAGCACAAGCGGCGCAGATTGCCACGCTACGCACCGCGCTGGCCACCGGCGGCCACCGCTTCGAGGCCGAAGAACTGGAGATGGCGGTGCCGGCCATCGCCCGTTACCTGGCCGAAGACGCCGAACGCGGCTGGGTCTTCTCGGCGGCAGTCACGGGCAAGCCGCTGGCCTGGGTGGTCAGCCGGCTGGACTTCACACCGCCGTCGGAAGAGGAAAGCGGCAAGATATTTCTGGAGCTGAAGGCCAATTCGCGGGCCAAGATGGCGACGGCGACGCTGCGCATCTCAGGGCCCGACATCGCCGGTCGTACGGTGGCAGAGATCCTTGCCGCCAAGGGATACGTCAAAGAGACTCCTGCCCTGATCGCCGCCTACGAAGAGGGGGCGGCGCGCTATTTCGAGTGGCGGGCACAGTACGGGGCGCAGTTTTCCGGCAGCGGTACCGGCTGGTTCGCCGAAAATCCGACGGCGACCCATCGCGACACGGATTTTTCGCGCAAGGACCAGATCATTCTCTCCTCCACCGGCAGTCCGGCACGGCTGGTGAACGACGAAAGCATCCTCGGCGACCGGGTGCTGGCGATGGATGCGACCGGCGACATCCTGGCCAAGTTCGTCCGCCGCGTACAGAGGAATTCGCGGCTGTCGGGCAAGGAGGAGGCCGAAGTCGAGGACACCCAGGCCGGCATCAAGAAGGGGTTGTTTACCGAACTGCCGGTGCATTTCCTCATCCTCATGTTCCACCTCGATCTGCACCACTACGTCTGGGTGCACGTGGACGACATCGAGCCCTACGCCTACCAGCCGGAACTGAAGGATAAATTGGTGCTGCCCCCCGAGCAGACCGACCTCATCGACATCCTCACCGCCGAAATGGACGTCCTGATGGACGACATCGTCGCCGGCAAGTCGGGCGGCACGACGGTCCTCTGCGCAGGGCCCCCGGGAGTGGGCAAGACGCTGACCGCCGAGGTGTATTCGGAAATCATCAAGCGCCCGCTCTACCGCGTGCATTCAGGTCAACTGGGGCTCAACGTGGCGGCCATGGAAACCGCCTTGAAGGACGTTCTGACCCGCGCCCAGCGCTGGGGGGCGGTGATGCTGATCGACGAAGCCGACGTGTACATCAAGAAGCGCGACGACAACATCACCATGAATGCCGTAGTCGGCGTCTTCCTGCGCGTGCTGGAATACTTCAACGGCCTGTTGTTCCTCACCACCAATCGGGTGGACGACATCGACGAAGCCATCGTTTCCCGCTGCATCGCCCTCATCCGCTTCCACGCACCGCAACGCGAGGATCGCAGGAAAATCTGGGGCGTCATGGCCGAACAGTTCGGCCTGGTTGTGGAGCAGGCCTTGATGGA
This sequence comes from Azonexaceae bacterium, assembly GCA_009469685.1. The sequence continues at coordinate 6,750 of SSTA01000425.1, forward strand.
ACGTTTGCCGGACATCTTCCCCGACGCCTCGGGGCGGGACATCAAGGGCCTGGCCAAACTGGTGGCCAAGTACTGCAGTCAGAAGGGGCTGCCGCCGACCGAAGACGTATTCCGCCGCTGTTCTATGTTCCGGGCCCTCGATCAAGCGCCGGTGCATGGATGAAGCCCGGTCAGGAGCCTCAGGCGGTCAGCCGCGTTTCTTCGAGCAGCGCGGCGACCACCGATCCACCGACGGCATCGTGCGGATCCAGGGCGATGACCCGCCGGATCATGGCCTCCGCTTGGACGGGCTCCCCGCAACGCAGGTGCACGAAGGCCAGACCCTTGAGGGCGGCCAGCGCCGGTCCGGGGGCGGATTTCCACAGAATCCAG
>SSTA01000426.1 GCA_009469685.1 Azonexaceae bacterium
GCCCCCCACACGGTCTGTTGCGCGTCGGGCGTCCACAGAAAACGGGCGGTGGGCTGAAATGCGGTTCCGGAGAAGTTGTTGTTTTCGAGCCGTGCCCCCACGGTCACTCGGAACTTATCGGGAACCAGGGTGATTTCGTCATTGAAGAAAAGACTGGCCAGGCGGAAATCGCGCTCACCCTGGGGGAAACTCAGATAGGGCGACGATGTGGTGATGCGGTCCCGGGAATGGCGCAGATTGACGCCGACGATCAAATCGTGGCGACCCAGGGGGGCGAAGCGATACTGGGCGTCGAGGTCTACCGTGCGCCGCCTTTCCCGGGCAGCGGATTCCGCATTCACTTCCGTCTGGTTGAAATAGGCCTGCAGGGAGATTTCCGAGCCATCGTCCTGCAAGGCGTCGAGACGTCCCTGGAGATGAGCGCCATGGAGGTGGAGGCGGGATGAGAAGGTATTGACATAACTCGGAGGCCGCTGGGGGTCGGCGAACTGATACACGTCGTCGCCGTGCTGGCGATAGACGTCGCCGCTGAGCATGACGCGCTGCCCAGGCTCCGCGAGAAAGTCGGCCCGGAATCCGGCCATCCCGAAATCGCTTTCGTCGTGGGCTCGCCCGCCCCCGGGGGCGTCGCCCGAACGCCGATCGACGCCCTTGCCATAGATGCGCATGCTGCCACGGTCCCCGAGAGCGAAGCCGTAGCGGGCCGTCACGTTCGCCCTGTCCTCACTGCCGGCCTCCACGGCAATCAGACCGCCCTGCGTGTCGCGCGCCTTGCGGGTGATGATGTTGATGGTCCCATTGACCGCATTGGAACCCCAGGCGACGGCATTCGGGCCGCGGATGATTTCGATACGCTCGATGTCCTCCATCACCATGTCCTCGGCCTCCCAGAGCACTCCGGAGAACAAGGGGGAATAGACGCTGCGCCCATCCTTGAGGACCTGGAGCTTGTTGGCGAAACGCCCATTGAATCCCCGGGCGGAAACCGCCCAACGCCCATTGCCTAGCCGGGCCACCTCGATACCGGGTGCCATCGCCAAGACGTCGGCCAGATTGCGGGCGCCGGAGCGGGCGATGTCCTCCTGGGTGATGACGAAAACGGCCGCTGCCACATGCTGTTGATTTTGGGACTTGCGGGACGCACTCGTGATTTCGGTATTGACCAGATCTTCCAGGCTCATGTCGGGAACCGGCAAGACCGTGTCCGCCATCGCCAGCCCGCTGCTCATGACCGCAGTCGCGGAAATCAGCACCCATCGCCCCCAACTCGCACCCATCGCCGCTCTCCTGAACGTTGCGGCAGGGCGCAACGCTCTATGCCTTTAGTAGTAGATAATTTTGGAAGAGTACCCGCATTTTCGGCAGCACGTATGCCAAAAAATCACGATTTATCCGTTGCTTCACTTCTGGCCGCACACAATCGCGCCAAAGGCTGTCATTGCCATTGACGAGTTGCGCTCAAACTGAAAACCCAGTTGTCAGCTCTCGCCTAAGCTCCCGGACCCAGCGACCCCCCCGGGAATCCTTGATCCGTATCAATAATTCGGTTTCATTCCGCGTTTGGCACAGGCCTTGCGTTGCGACCCCCGCTGCACGCCAACCACCAACGGGGGACAGAGAAAGTGACCGAAACCTTTTACGAAGTGCTGCGCCGCCAAGGGATCACGCGGCGTAGCTTTTTGAAGTTCTGTAGTCTGACCGCGACCTCCCTGGGTCTGGGCAGCGCCGCCGCGCCGCGCATCGCCCATGCGCTGGAAACCAAGGCCCGCACGCCGGTGATCTGGCTGCACGGCCTGGAATGCACCTGCTGCTCCGAATCCTTCATCCGCTCGGCCCACCCGCTGACCAAGGATGTGGTGCTCTCCATGCTCTCGCTCGATTACGACGACACCCTGATGGCCGCCGCCGGCCACCAGGCCGAGGCGATCATCGAAGAGGTCAAGAAGAAGTACAAGGGCAACTACATCGTCGCCGTCGAAGGCAACCCGCCGTTGAACGAGGACGGCATGTTCTGCATCCACGGCGGCCGCCCCTTCGTCGAAGTCCTGAAAGAAACCTGCGCCGACGCCAAGGCCATCATCAGTTGGGGGGCATGCGCCTCCTACGGCTGCGTCCAGGCCGCCAAGCCCAACCCCACCCGGGCGACGCCGGTCATCACCTCGGCAATGGGAGGGCAGCCCGGCACATTGATGATGGGCTTGCCGGAAATCACCTTGTGCACCGGCGTGGCCCGGGTGGGGTTGGGCTTGGCGGCCTGGACACAGCCGTAGGAA
>SSTA01000427.1 GCA_009469685.1 Azonexaceae bacterium
CCGCCAGCAGGCGGTCGACGCCGGTTGCGCAGAAGCCATCATCCTACGCAACGGCTGGCTCACCGAAGGGACCGCGTCCAACATCTTCATCGCCCGCGACGGCGTCGTCCTCGCACCGCCCAAGGGCCCGCTGATCCTGCCCGGCGTGACCTACGACGTCGTTCTCGAACTTGCCGATGCCCGCGGGCTTCGTGCCGAGCTGCGCCCCATTGCGGAAAGCGAATTGCGCGCCGCCGACGAGGTGTGGATGACCTCGTCGACCAAGGAAATCCTGCCCATCACCCGCCTTGACGGCCAACCGGTGGGAACCGGGCGCCCAGGCCCGATCGGACTGGCACTCGGCGAGTGGTACCAGGACTACAAACAATCCGTCATGCGTAGCGGCTGAGGCACCGTGTCCGAAAAGGAAAGTCTCTTCGAATTCCCTTGTGCCTTCCCCCTCAAGATCATGGGCAGGGCCGCAGACAACCTCGCCCCTGCGGTGCTGGAAATCGTCGCCCGCCACGCCCCCGGTTTCGATGCAGCCACGATGGAAATGCGTGCCAGTTCCGGCGGCAAATACGTGAGCCTCACGTGCACGGTCATCGCCACCTCCCGACCCCAGCTCGACGCCCTGTACCGGGAGCTCACCGCGCATCCCCTGGTCAAGGTGGTGCTGTGACCACGCCCGCGGCACTCCGCGCAGCAGCGTTCTTGAGATGAGCGTCGTCGTCAGGCGCCTCGGGCTGGCCGACTACGCCACGACCTACGACGCCATGAGGTCGTTCACCGCCGGGCGCGGTCCGGAAACCCCGGACGAGTTGTGGATCGTCGAACACCCCCCGGTCTACACCCTGGGCCAGGCCGGCAAGCCGGAACACATCCTTAGGGATGTGGGAATTCCCGTCGTCCCTATCGACCGGGGTGGTCAGGTGACCTACCACGGCCCCGGCCAGGTGGTCGTCTACCTGCTTCTCGACCTCACCCGCCGCAAGCTCAAGGTGCGCGAATTGGTCAGCGCCATTGAACAAGCCGTGATCGACCTGATCGGCGATCACGGCGTAACCGCCGAACGCCACGCCGGCGCCCCCGGCGTCTACGTCGGCGAGGCGAAAATTGCCGCCCTGGGTCTACGCATCCGCCACGGCTGCTCGTATCATGGCGTCTCCCTCAATGTGGACATGGACCTCAGTCCCTTCGACGCCATCAACCCCTGTGGCTACCCTGGACTGAAGGTCATCCAGACCAAGGATCTCAACCTGCCGCTCACCGCTCACAAGGCGGGCGAGCAGCTTTGCCAACACTTGCTACAGCAATTGGAGAAGTAAAAATGGCCGAACGCGGCATCAAGCAAAAGGGCGAACAAAAAACCGCCCGCATCCCCATCAAGATCGTCCCCGTGGACGCCCCCCTCAAGAAACCCGATTGGATCCGGGTCAAGGCCGGCAACAGCGCCGGGCGCTTCGGCGAAATCAAGGCCATGCTGCGGGAGCGGAAGCTCCACACCGTCTGCGAAGAAGCCACCTGCCCCAATATCGGCGAATGCTTCGGCCGCGGTACCGCCACCTTCATGATCCTCGGCGACATCTGCACGCGCCGCTGCCCCTTCTGCGACGTTGGCCACGGCCAGCCGCTGCCCCCCAACCCCGACGAACCGCAGCAACTGGCCGAGTCGGTCGCCGCCCTCAAGCTGCGCTATGTGGTCATCACCAGCGTGGACCGGGACGACCTGCGGGATGGCGGAGCACAGCACTTTGTCGATGTCATCCGTGCCGTTCGCTTGGCCTCGCCCTCCACCACCATCGAGACCCTGGTACCCGATTTCCGAGGCCGGATGGACATCGCCCTGGATGTCCTCGGCCAGGCCCTGCCCGACGTGCTCAACCATAATCTGGAAACGGTGCCCCGCCTCTACAAACAGGCCCGCCCCGGCGCCGACTACGCCCATTCGCTGGAATTCCTGAAGCGCTTCAAGGCCCGCTACCCGGGCGTGTCCACCAAGTCCGGTCTCATGGTCGGCCTGGGCGAGACCGACGACGAAATCTTCGGCGTCATGCGCGACCTGCGCGCCCACGACGTGGAAATGCTCACCATCGGTCAATACCTCGCCCCCACAGGCCACCACCTGCCGGTGGAGCGCTACGTCCATCCCGATATCTTCAAGGACTACGAAAGCGAAGCGAAGACCATGGGCTTTTCCGGAGCCGCTTGCGGCCCTATGGTCCGTTCCAGCTATTGGGCGGACCAGCAGGCCCACAGCGCAGGGGTGGGCTAAGAACCGGAAATGAGATAGTCCTGGCGTTGTCGCCCCCTGGTGCCATAGTCAACGGGCAGTCTTCGTCGTCGGGCGTAGCCGGTATCGCTGCCCCTCAAACGTTTCCGCTGCGAAGCCGGATCCGGACGCCGGCGGTCAGTCGATAAACGCGATTCGCCAACATTCGTCCAGGTTCGCGGCGACGCAGGCGATGACATCCGGATCGAGCTTCCCGGCCTGCTCTTCTTCTCGGAGGACGGCCAGGATGCTCTCCGGCGGCAGCGGCCCGCGATAGGGTCGCTGTTGCTCCAACGCCTGGAAGACGTCGGCCACGGCGACGATCCGTGCCTCAAGCGAGAGCTCGTTCTTGCGCAAGTGGTACGGGTAGCCCGAGCCATCCACCCGCTCGTGGTGTTGCGCAGCCCAGAGCGCGACGTCTTCGAGGCCGCGGATGTTTTTCAACACGTTGTAGGTGTCGAAGCTGTGCCGCCGAACGATGGCGTATTCCTCGTCGCTGAGCTTGCCGGGCTTTTCGAGATATTCGTCGGGAACGCGGAGCTTGCCGAGATCGTGGAGCAAGCCGGCCAGTTCGAGGAGCTCGCAGCAGCGTTGATCCAGGCCCATCTGTTCGCCCAGGAAGCGCGCCAGCCGGGCAACGGCATCCGAGTGCTTGCTGGTAAAGCTGCTCTTGGCATCGACGATGACCGAGAAAATATGGAAGAGCCCGCGCAGTTCCGCGAAGGAAATATAGCCGTCACGCTCATGCTCAAGCCACGAGGCAGCGTAGCCCGCAACCTGGTCCCCCTCCAGGCGAAACCAGAACGCTTCCGATCGGGACAATTCGAGGAAGGCATCGACAAGTTCGGGGTGGAACCAGGTGCCCCGCCTTTCCAGAATGCGCTCACGCGTGTCCGCCACCCCGAGGAGAACGTTGGAGTTGTCCCGTAGACTCGCCAGAGTCAGGATATCCACCCGGTCTGCCAGATAGATGCAGTTGGCGGCCATGCGCTTTACCTCGGGAAGGTCGAGTTCAGCCAGTTCGTTCCAGTGGGTGTGGTGATGGCGGACGATATCGGCAAACCGCACCAGCATTCCGCTCTTGGCGAGGAGCGCAGCCCCGTTTTCGCAGTGGTCGTTTTCATGTTCCCATTCCAGCTGGGCAAGACGGGAATGGATGATGGTCTTCGACACCCCGCAGTCATGCAGGATCGCGGCCTGGAACAACTCGTCGAGCCGCGACCCGCTCCAACCCAATCGCTTGGCACATTCCGCCGCAATATAGGCGACGCGCTTGCCGTGATGGATATGGGTGACCCCTACCAGGTCCAAAGCGTCCGAGAGCGAGTAGATGGCCTGATGCAGGCTGATTCTGAAATTTGCCATGGCGGCGCCCACCTCCCCGAGAGCGCATCACGCGCGATTCACGCCGCCATCGTAGGCGCTTTCGAGCCTTGCACCAAGCCCTGGACGAGCCATGCAGGGAGGTCCCTGCATCCGGACCCCGTTGTGCGACGTAATCGGGATATGCCCAGCCACTCTATTGCACTCCATCCATGAGAACCGCTCTATCCCTCTTGCTCTGCCTCTGGATTCCGCTCGCCGCTGCCGCACCCGGCCTGATCCCCTGGCAAGCCTACGGCGACGACGCCTTTACCCGTGCCCGAGCCGAGGGCCGCTTTGTCCTGCTCGAACTCGAGGCGGTGTGGTGCCACTGGTGCCACGTCATGGACGAGCGCACCTGGACCGATCCGGCGGTTGCAGAAGCAGTGGCGCAGCACTACGTGCCCGTGCGTGCCGACCACGATGCACGGCCCGACCTCGCCGAGCGCTACCGGGATTACGGCTGGCCGGCGATCATCGTCCTCGACGGCGAGGGAAGAGAGATCGTCAAGCGGGCCGGCTACATTCCGCCGGAGAGCATGGCGCGACTGCTGGCAGCGATCGTCGCCGACCCCTCGCCCGAATCCGCCGCCGCTGCCGAGCCTTCTGCCTGGGCCTCGTCGCCGCTGCTCGACGCAGCCACCCGGGCGGAACTGGAGCGCCGTTGGGTAGAGACCCACGATTTCACCTTAGGCGGCCTCAAGGGCTTCCAGAAGATCGTAGACCGCGATGCCGCCGAGTACGCCCTGCTCAAGGCCGCGACCGGCGATACGAGCGCCGCCCGCATGGCCCGGGGCGACCTTGCGGGCGCCCGGCGCCTCCTCGATCCGGTCTGGGGCGGCGTCTACCAGTACTCCACCGGTGGCGACTGGAAACACCCGCATTACGAAAAGCTCGGCTTTATCCAGGCGGACTATCTGCGCCTCTTTGCCCTCGGCTACGCCGCCTTCGGCGACCCTCGCGACCGCGCTGCCATCGCCGCCATCCACACCTACCTGCGGCGTTTCCTGCGGGCTCCCGACGGCGCCTTCTACACCAGCCAGGACGCCGATCTGCGCCCCGGCGAGCACAGCGCCGCCTACTTCGCCCTCGGCGACGCCACGAGGATGAGACGGGGGACTCCCCGCGTCGACCACAATGTCTACGCCCGCGAGAACGGTCTCATCGCCGCCGCCCTGGTCCAGGCCCACGCCGCCACCGGCGACCCGCTCCTGCTGGACGATGCAGCCGCCGCCGTCGAGCGCATGATCGCCACCCGCCGCCTTCCGGAAGGCGGCTACGCCCACGGCGTCAGCGATTCCGCCGGCCCCTACCTGGCCGACAGTCTGGCCATGCTGCGTGCCCTAATTGCTCTCCACGGTGCCACCGGAGAGCGCCGCTGGCTGGCCGAGGCCACCGCTACTGCGGACTTCATTGCCCAGCGTTTTGCCCGCAACGACGCCCCCGGATTCCGCACGGCGGCGCCTTCCGGGCCTCTCGCCCCGGTCGCCACCCTGGAAGAGAACCTCGCCCTGGCACGCGCCGCCAACCTGCTGGCCGGCTACAGCGGCGAGGCCCGCCACCGGGCAATGGCTGAATCGGCCCTACGCTACCTGGCTACCCCGGAAGTCGCCCTGGCGCGTCTTTCCGACCCGGGAATCCTCGTCGCCGCGCGGGAAATGGCCAACGACCCGGCCCACCTCACGGTCGTCGGCGGACGCGACGACCCGGCTGCCCGGCGCCTCTTTTCCGCCGCGGTCCGTTGGCCGGTGGTGTACAAACGGGTCGAATGGTGGGACCGCCGCGATGGCCCCCTCGCCAATCCGGACGTCGCCTATCCCGAACTTGCCCGCGCCGCAGCCTACGTTTGTAGCGAAGGGCGATGCTCGCGGCCGCTGTTCAGTCCGGAAGACCTCATTGCCCTCGCCGCCGAAACCCGTCGCACCGCTCCCTGACAAGGAATTGCCCATGCCCAAGACCTGCGCCCCGTGGCTTACGTTCCTGGCCCTGATCGGCCACCTGCTTCTCGTCCCCGTTGCCGCCAGCGAGCTCCAGTCCGTCCCACCCGCGCCCGCGCCCGCCCTGTCCCTCGCCGACCTTCAGGGGCGCCCGCTGGACCTCTCGGCCCTGCGCGGCAAGGTGGTGCTGATCAATTTCTGGGCGACCTACTGCAAGCCTTGTCGCGAAGAGATGCCCTCCCTCGACCGCCTGCGCTCCCGGCTGGGCCCTGGCGGCTTTGAGGTGATTGGCGTGGACGTGGCCGAGGATGCCGACACTGTGCGCCGCTTCCTCGCCACCACCTCCGTCGGTTTCCCCCTCACCCTCGATCCGGAAGGGGCTGTCATGGGCCGCTGGAAAGCGATCGCCCTGCCCACCACCATCGTCGTGGACCGCCGCGGCCGCATCCGCGCCCGGCTGACAGGAGGCGCAGACTGGGAAGATGAGGCGATCATCACCCGTCTGCAAAAACTCATGACGGAACCATGAGCACAAACTTGCATCCAATGGGCGGGCTGGTGCGTAGATGGGGGTACGGAACGCGCACCGCTCGCCGGGGCAGCCAACCGGAAACCACTTGATGTCGGCCTTCGGGCCGAAACTTTACCTCAGGAGAATCGACATGAGCACCAAGAAGACCGCCCTTTCCCTCGCCGTCGGCACCGCCTTCGCCGCCACCGCCCTGTTGGCCCCGGTGGTACACGCCGCCGACAACCCCTTCTCCCTCACCAAACTCGATTCCGGCTACCAGCTGGCCGAAGCCGACAAGGCCAAGGACGGCAAATGCGGCGAAGCCAAGTGCGGCGCCGACAAGAAGAAGGACGGCAAGTGCAGCGCTGAC
>SSTA01000428.1 GCA_009469685.1 Azonexaceae bacterium
CCTGGCCAAACCCCATGGCGACGACCGTATCCGCAAGGCCGAAGAATATCTCCATGAGCACTTCAACCGCACCGTGCCCATCGAGATCCTGGCCGAGCGCATCGGCATGAGCCCGCGCAACTTCATCCGCCGCTTTCAGGCAGCCACGGGACACATGCCCGGCGAATACCAGCAACTGCTGCGGCTGACGGCCGCCAAGGAACTGCTCGAACGGGACGGCCTGCCCATCCAGACCCTCTGCGCCCGCATCGGCTACCAGGACGTCGCCTTCTTCCGCAGCCTGTTCAAGCGCCATACCGGCATGACGCCCGCCGAGTACCGCAGCCGCTTCGCCGCCAGCACGATGAACCGGGGCGAGAATTACGTTTCTGGGCGGGAGTCCTGATTTCCCGCCCGCCACGGACCCTGATGCTTGCTACTGAGGATGGGGAGACGTTGGAGAGACAACACTTCGGCCATTCCTGCCATTAACCGTATCTGCATGAAATGACAGGTAAGGGGAATTGAGCGGCCGGTCACCTTGATCGCGAAAATTAATGCTGATCGATTCGCGATGCTGGGAGGCCGGCCATCACCATGCTTGTCAATCCACGTCGTCGCCCGCAACGGCCAACGAGGATGGCTACTTCATTCCGCGAGCTTGTGCATTTCGCAGATCAGGTCGGATTTGCCCTCGAAGCCGATGCCCGGCAGTTCCGGCAGGGTGACGTAGCCGTTGTCGACCTGCGCGCCGTCCGGGAATCCGCCGTAGGGCTGGAACAGGTCCGGGTAGGACTCGTTACCGCCCAAGCCCAGTCCCGCAGCAATGTTGAGCGACATCTGGTGACCACCGTGCGGAATGCAGCGGCTGGCCGACCAGCCATGTTGCTTGAGCATATCGAGCGTGCGCAGGTACTCCACCAGTCCGTAGCTCAAGGCGCAGTCGAATTGCAGCCAATCGCGGTCAGGGCGCATGCCGCCGTAGCGAATCAGGTTGCGCGCATCCTGCATCGAGAACAGGTCTTCGCCGGTCGCCATCGGTTTGTCGTAGTAATTTCGCAGGGTCGCCTGCAATTCGAAATCCAGCGGATCGCCCGGCTCTTCGTACCAGAACAGGTCGTACTGAGACAGTGCCTTGGCGTACTGGATTGCGGTGTCGAGGTCGAAGCGGCCGTTGGCATCGACGGCGAGCTTCTGGCCATCTTGCAGCACGCTGAGGATCGAATCGATGCGGCGAAGGTCTTCGTCGAGTGAAGCGCCCCCGATCTTCTTCTTGACCACCGTATAGCCGCGGTCGATGTAGCTCCGCATTTCGTCCTTGAGCTTCGTGTGATCCTGCCCTGGGTAGTAGTAGCCACCCGCGGCGTAGACGAAGATCTTGCGATTGGCCTTGCCGTTGCCATAGCGGTCAGCCAGCAGCTGGAACAGTGGCTTGCCTTCGATTTTGGCCACTGCGTCCCAAACCGCCATGTCGATCGTGCCGATCGCCACCGAACGTTCACCGTGGCCGCCGGGCTTCTCATTGGTGAACATGCAGTTCCAGATCTTGTGCGGATCGAGGTTGTTTCCGGTCGAGTCCACCAAGGTTTCGGGATTCGCTTCCAGGATGCGAGGAATGAAGCGCTCGCGCATCAGGGTGCCCTGGCCGTAGCGGCCGTTGGAGTTGAAGCCGTAGCCAATGACCGGCCTGCCGTCGCGGATTACGTCGGTGACGACGGCGACGAGGCTCAGCGTCATCTTGCTGAAATCGATGTAGGCGTTGCGGATTGGCGAGCTGATCGGAACGGTCTTTTCGCGAATTTCCACGATTTTCATGGGCGTCTCCTGTGAGTTTCGAAGCTGAACACTCAACTTCAGTGACGCTAGATTAGTTTTAATCTTTGCCGTACTGTTTCAGCCATTGCTGACTTCATTCTTCAATCTTGCTGAAGACCGCGACCTTCTCGGAGTTGGAGTTTTTCGTGCTCATCAACAGGCTGGGAAGCTTGTCGGCAGCAGCACGCGCACTCGACATCACGCCACCGGCGGCGACGATGCGCCTGGCGTCGATGGAAAAGCGGATCGGCGCGAGACTGCTCAATCGGAGCACGCGGAAGATCAGTCTGACACCTGAGGGAGAAATCTATCTTCAACACGCAACTCGCCTGATCGACGAGTTGCGCGAACTCGATGAGGTTGTGTCGGGAAATCGTCGTGCGCCTCGGGGGCGACTGCGGGTCAATGCGCCGCTGGGATTTGGCCGTACCGTGATCGCGCCGCTGGTCTCCGCCTTCACGACAATGCATCCCGACGTTGAGATTCAACTCGAGGTGACGGACCGGCCGATCGACTTGATTGACTCCGGCTTCGACATTGCGATTCGCTTCGGTGAGTTACCCGATACCCGAATCAACGCGCGACGGATCATGTCCAATCGTCGATTCATCTGTGCTGCCCCGACCTACTTGGCGAAGCATGGAACACCAAGGACCTTGGAGGATTTGGCGAAACACCGTTGCATCGTCCACCGACAGAACGACGAGGCCTACGGCGTGTGGCGATTTTTGATCGACGGGCGAACCGAGATGGTCAAGGTCCATGGGGTGTTGTCCAGCAACGACGGAGATATCGTTCAAGGGTGGGCACTGGACGGACAGGGCGTAGTCATCCGTTCGGAGTGGGATGTGACGAAATATCTGGAAAGCGGTCGCCTAAAAAGAATCCTCCCGCAGTTCGCGCTGCCTAGCGCCGACCTGTATGCCTACTATCCGAGCAAACACAACTTGCCCGCCCGAGTGCGGGCCTTCATCGACTTCTTGGTCGAAGAACTGGATGGGGAGAACGCTTAGTCTGCTCGCAACGCTGGTAAAGCGAGTTGCGGAAGTCCCATCTAAGACGTTTGAGCGAAAGGCGCGCCTAACTAGCGGCCGTCTTGCCTTCGCGCGATGTCATCCAGGGATCGCGCCCAGCTGGAATCGCTGAGCCTCCTAAACTAATGGTATTCACGCACCAATAGGAGAGTGGGTGAAGAGCATCTATGCCTCTTGTTACGACAACGGTGTTTTTTCACGGTGATTCTCCGACCACAGTGCAAGACCTTGGGCATTCAATTCGATGTCCAGCGCCCAGAGGTCGATGATTTTTTCGTCGCCTAATTGGCAACCATGTTGCCGAGCCTCTGACACCAAGTAATCCATCAATCTCGTTTCGATTGCAGACGGCGCTCCAGACGTTGACCGAGCAATGCGAACCGATTCCTCCAGTCGCCGCGATAACTCAACCGCGACTTGCCGAGGATTCGCAATCTGGCCATAGTGGGTTAGATAGAGCGCCTCCGGATCGAATTCCAGGATGCGATCGATAGAGCGCCGCATCGCACTCGGGTCAAACTGGGAGGGACTCGTAGACGGAAAGACGAAGGCTTGTCCGTCGACGTCCAATTCTCGGTAGGCAATTCCAAAGGTGTCGCCCGTAAAGACACCGGAGGTCTCCAGATCAACGATCGAAATATGGTGATTGGCGTGCCCCGGCGTATCCAAGAAAAGCAGGTCGCGCGAACCGAGAGTCAGTACCGAATTGTCCTCGGCTGAGATGATTCGATCTTGAGAAATCGGACCGATTTCCCCGTATAACTCCGCTGCACGGTCGCTGCCGTAGACGGCTTTGACCCCTGCGACCAGTCTCGATGGATCGGCCATGTGGCGGACGCCGCGCGGGTGAACCACCAAATTGGCGTTGGGGAAGGCGTTCATCATCGCGCTCGCCCCCCCTGCATGATCCAGGTGGATGTGCGTCAGGATGATCAAATCGACGCAATCCGGGGCGATGCCTCTGGACTTCAGCGCAGCAGTCGCCCGCGTCAGCGCTGCGTGGTTGGCGGTATCCACGAATGCCGCTCGCCCCTCACTTTCGATCAGGTGAATGGCGGCCATCTTAGGACGCAGGTAGCCGGCGTCGATGGTGTAGATGCCGTATCCGTAGTCGGTAATGTCACTCATAAGGCCTGGCTCCGCCGCGCGGCACGAATCAGCTGTGCGCCACGCTCGGCGATCATGATGGTGGGAGAACTGGTATTGCCGGAGGTGATGGTCGGCATGATTGAGGCGTCGACGATCCGCAGACCGCTCATGTCCCGAACGCGCAATTCGGAATCGGTCACCGCCGAGTGATCGTCCGGGCGGCCCATCTTACAGGTGCCCACCGGATGGAAGATTGTCGTGCCGATGTTCCCGGCCGCTTGAGCCAGCTGCTCGTCCGTCGTGAAGTCCTTCCCGGGCAGGTGCTCGACCGGCTTGAACGGTGCAAGTGCTGGCTGGTTCACGATTCGGCGGGTCAGGCGAAGCGCGGTCGCTGCTTTTCGCCGATCGTCCTCGTGCGAGAGGTAACAGGGCGCAATTTTGGGTGCGCTGGCCGGGTCCCGGTCGCGGATATCGATTGAACCTCGGGACTTCGGCCGAAGATCGCAAACACTGGCGGTGAAAGCTGGAAATTTGTGTACCGGGTCGCCGAACTTGTCGAGCGAGAGCGGCTGCACGTGGTATTCAAGATCCGGGCTGGCCACCGACTCGTCGGACCTTGCGAAGAGTCCCAGCTGGCTGGGTGCCATGGTGAGCGGTCCGCGCCTGAACAGCGCGTACTCCAGTCCCATCATGGCTTTGCCCCACAAGCTGTTCGCCTGTTGGTTGAGCGTCTTGATCCCCTGAATCTTGTAGACGCTGCGAATTTGCAGGTGATCCTGCAAATTCTGCCCGACGCCCTGCAGTGCATGAACGACCGGGATTCCCAGGCTCGACAGAAGCTGGGGATCGCCAACTCCGGAGCGCTGCAGAATGGCCGGCGAACCGATCGAGCCAGCGGCCAGTACCGTTTCGATTCGGCTTCGCGCGACACAGGATTCGCCGCCCAAACGGAATTCGATGCCCTTGACCGCTCGCCCCGCGATTGCGAGCTTGTCAGCCAAAGCGCCGGTCACCACCCGAAGATTCGGCCGGTGACGCACCGGATCCAGGAATCCACGGGCACTGCTCCAACGGGTGCCGCGTTTCTGATTCACCTCGAACTGGCTGACGCCCAGGTTGTCGCCGCCATTGAAATCGGGGGTCGCCGGGATGCCGGCCTGCACTGTCGCCTCGGCGAATCTGTCCAACACATCCCAGGACAGGCGCTGCCGTTCAACGCGCCATTCCCCGCCAGCGCCGTGGGCCGCGCTGTTACCTTTCCAGTGGTCTTCGACCCCTTTGAAATGCGGCAGGACGCTCTCCCAGCTCCACCCCGCGTCCCCAGTCAGTTCCGCCCATTCGTTGTAATCGCGGGTTTGGCCACGCAGGTAGAGCATGGCGTTGATCAGCGTGCTTCCACCGAGACCTTTACCGCGAGCGTAAATGATCGAGCGGCCGTTCAGTCCTGGTTCCGGCTCGGTCTTGTAGCACCAGTCGGTGCGCGGGTTGTTGATGCAGTAGAGGTAGCCGACCGGGATCTTGGTCCAGATCCACCGTTCGTCATTGCCGCCCTCCAGCAACAAAACCGAAACGTCCGGGTCGGCAGACAGGCGATTCGCCAGGACGCATCCCGCCGCGCCGCCCCCCACCACGATGTAATCAAACTCGCCGAAGTCTTTCATTGGGCTTTCCTTCGTAAATGCTGATTGATCGGCATGCGGTCAGTTAACCGGCATCACGAACTCGGGACCCTTGGAACCGCTGTCCGGCCAGCGCTGCATGATGCTCTTGTAGCGGGTATAGAAACGAACGCCCTCTTCGCCATAGCTGTGGTGATCGCCGAACAGGCTTTGCTTCCAGCCGCCGAACGAATGCCACGCCATTGGCACCGGCAGCGGGACGTTAACGCCGACCATGCCGACCTGAATTTTCTGCGCGAACTCCTGCGCGGTACGGCCGTCACTCGTGTAGCACGCGACGCCGTTGGCAAACGTGTGTGAGTTAACCAGCGCGACCGCATCGGCAAAGGTTTCCACCCGCACCACGCAGAGGACTGGCCCGAAGATCTCCTCGTCGTAGATCTTCATGCCGGGCTTCACCTGATCGAACAACGTAGCGCCGAGAAAATAGCCACACGCGCGGCCAGGCACTGTAAGGCCGCGCCCATCCAGGACCAACTTCGCACCCTGCTCAACTCCCGAGGCTATGTACTCTTCGATGCGTGCCTTGGCGGCTGCCGTCACGACGGGTCCCATGTCGGCACCCGGTGCTTCGCCGTCATTGATATTGAGCTTCTGGGCCCTGGCCTTAACCATCTCCACCAGGTCGTCGGCGATGTTGCCGACGGCCACAGCGACCGAGATCGCCATGCAGCGTTCCCCTGCCGATCCATAGGCCGCCCCAATCAAGGCATCCGCAGCCTGTTCGAGATCCGCATCGGGCATCACCACCATGTGATTCTTCGCGCCGCCCAGCGCTTGCGAACGCTTGCCCTGGCGTGCCGCCGTCTCATAGATATAGCGGGCGATCGGCGTTGAACCGACGAAGCTCACGGCATGCACGTCCGGGTGGTTGAGCAGGGCATCGACCGCTACCTTGTCGCCCTGGACGACATTAAACACGCCCGCTGGCAACCCGGCTTCCCGGAATAGCTCGGCGGTCAGCAAGGATGGCGACGGGTCGCGCTCCGAGGGCTTGAGAATGAAGGCGTTTCCGCAGGCGATAGCGACCGGCGCCATCCACATCGGGACCATGAACGGGAAGTTGAAAGGTGTAATGCCCGCTGTCACGCCGAGGGGCATCCGTTGGTTCCAGTTGGCAATCCCGCCGCCCACGTTGTCGGAGTACTGCCCCTTTAGCAGTTGTGGGACGCCGCAGGCGAACTCAATCACCTCCAGGCCGCGCTGGACTTCTCCCAGTGCATCGGGAAATGTCTTACCGTGTTCGCGGGTGATGAGGCGTGCAAGGTCGTCCGCGTGCTTATCGACCAGTTCCTTCATTTTGAACAGCACGCGTGCGCGACGCTGGGCCGGCAATGCTCCCCACTTGGCCTGCGCGGCAACAGCCGAGGCGACGGCCGCATTGACCTCATCCCGTGTGGCCAAATCGACGTGGCGAACGACATCGCCAAACGCCGGGTCAAAAACCGGACTTGACCGGCCGCCCACACTGCGGCGGGCTTCGTTGTCGACCCAGTGTCCAATGTGGCTCTGCGGATTGGTATACATAACGCTCATTGCAAATACTCCATAAAAGGTGGAATAACATGGTGTTTGCAATATATTTCTATTAAAACCAATGGTCTAATGAGTTATTCTTGAATCTGTTATTAGTTACCGTAATAACCAATGGACATTTCGGCATTGCGCGCCTTCGTGATGGTTGCCGAGGAGGGCAACCTGACGCGGGCTGCGGATCGGCTTTGCATTACCCAGCCAGCGCTCAGCCTGCAAATCAAGAAATTGCAGGAATCACTCGACGTGGCGCTCTTTGAGCGTCACCCACGGGGCATGCGACTCACTCAGAGCGGTCGCCAGCTGTTGCCGGCGGCTGAACGCGCGGTCACCTTGCTAACCGAGTTTCGCGCTGCGGCCGCTAGCCTGAAGGGAAGCGCGATGGGCGTGCTTCGGCTCGGCACGATTATCGATCCAGAGTTCCTGCGACTGGGGTCGTGCCTTCACCTACTCGCAGAGCGCCACCCTGGACTGTCGTTTGCCTTGCGCCACGGCATGTCCGGCGCGATGGCGCGCGAGGTGGAGACCGGAAATCTGGATGTTGCATTCACGCTGGGCGGACCCGGCCTGAGAGACCTTCGGGAGCGCTTCGACGTTCTGGTGTTGACCGATTTTTCCTACCGCGTGGTCGCGCCTCCAGGCTGGGGAAACCAAATCAAAGGCAAGGGATGGCGGGATCTGGCGCGTCTTCCCTGGATCGGTACGCCGCCGGAATCTGTCCACCATAGGCTGTTGAGTGGCATCTCCGCGGCGGAAGACGTTGCGTTCAACATCGTCGCCCAAGTCGATCTGGAGCCGTCGATGATGGACCTGGTCAAATCCGGCGTCGCGCTGTCTCTCGCGCGAGATAGCTTGGCGCTGCACGCCGCCCACGTGGATGGCGTCGCGGTCGCGGACGCCGTCACCGTCCCTGCGGCGTTGGGTTTTGTCTGTCGAAAGGAGCGCCTCCAGGAGCCATCGATTTCCGCTGCCCGAGACATCGTGTCGGAGGTCTGGCACTGTGAAATTTAGGCAGAGAAATTAGGCCGAAGTCATTTGCTTTCTCTGACTCCATTTCGTACCAAAGCCGACATGACGCATAAGGACTTCCAACGGCCGCTTTGGCCGATTACCTGTCTACCGACAGACATTATTTTCGCCACTTTACCCAAGGGTCGGTGTCGGTGCTCGGCGTGGCATAAGAAGCTGCTGGTCTTCTTTTGGTGCTGGCAGAGCCAATTCTTCCGGCATCATGTTCAGCCGCCTTTCTGGCGCGCTTTTGGCGCAGGCGCTCGGCATCTTCCAAGGTCAGTTCGGCGGGAGTCCCCGGTTTCTGATCCAGCGGCACGATACGGTCACGCGGTGGCAAGGCAAATTGTTCAGATGAAGCGCGCGGCAAATTTTTGAACTGGTACAGGTAAAAGGCTTCTACCTTTTCCCGCGCCCAATCTGTTTTTTTGAGAAATTTGACGCTGGAGTCGATGCTTGGATTTGTCCTGAAACACTGGATATTCAGATAGGCGAACAGCAATTCATAGCCGTAGTGATTCACAATTTCTGTGACCAGTGTTTTCAGACTGACACCATGTAGC
>SSTA01000105.1 GCA_009469685.1 Azonexaceae bacterium
CAGCGAGCAGGACGGCGTGTCATCTTCGGCTTCCTGCGACTCATCGACGATCTCCGGGAGAAGATCGCCGGCATGAGGCAGCCGGTTCGCATCGGGCTTGGCCCAACGCGCCGGTACGACACCGAGAATGACCTGACCATCATGCAAGCGGTTGCCCATGTCGAGCCAGTACCCGCCGCCAGCGCGTCCCACCGATTCCAGGATCGCTTTGCGCGCCAGACGATTGTCCACACAACCAATCGCCAGATCGGTGCGCAAACTCTCGCCCGCGGTGAGACGCCGTATCTGCGCCTTCCAGCCGGTGCCCATCGCCATGTTGATGCGATTGACGAGTACCGATGCCTTGGAGAGCCCCACGTCGGACGGATAAAACATCTGCCGCCCGACATTGGCTTCCGACACCTGGTCGGCGTCCACAACGGTCACATCCAGTCCCCCGGGGTGACCCAAGGCAAGCATGGCCGTATGCAGCTGGGCCAGTCCCATCAACATCTGGGAACCCGACCCGCCGGCCCCGATGACGGTGACGCGTACCTCCCGCGTGAGCAGTTCAGGCACAAGATGATGGATAGCCATCATTCCCTCCTGTCTGGCCGCTCAGGCCGGTCTCATCGAATGCCAGCGGCAAGAACAGCCCGTTGGCGCATAAACGAAACGCCGTCGAACATTGCCCGCGATCGCAGTTGCCGATCACGCCAGCAATCTTGAACTCCCCGCGATCATCCCGATCGTCCTGCGTCGAGAAGAAGGCCGAGAGGCGACCATGGGAATGCAGGTCGACCACCAGATGCTCGTCGTCGTCGAGGAGCGGCCGGCAATAACGTACATGCGTGCATCCCGTCGATTCTTCCGTCGGAAACACCAGACGCATCTCGCCGGAAACGGCATTCCACACGACCCAACCCACACACTCTTCCGGGCAGCGATCAAGCGCGAACCGGTAGAACTCGATGACCAGATGGCGAGGAATCTTGCCAAAGGTCAGGGAGAGCTCACGGCCCACCCAGCCATACGGCATGGGGACGCTTTTCTGGCAGACCAGCGGCACCCGCAGGTACATCCAGGGACGCCGTGCTTCGAGCCAGAGTCCGTCACCGGTCACCAGAAAGCGATGACCATTCTCGGCCAGGGGCGTGAATCCACCATAGCGCGGTACCGTCACGACAGGCGCCGAGTGTTGCAAGGCGACATCTCTCGCGTCCATCACGCATCTCCTTCCAGCACCGCGGCCTCAAATGCTTGCCGTAGCGTCCAACCCGTCGGAACGAGCGTGCGCGTTGGAAAGCGACTCAGGCGAGCGTCCAGCAGATCCCGCCACAAGGCAAACGGACCGGCCCGGTAACGGGTCAGCCCCCTTGGGGCATGGATATTCGGATGCGTGAAGTAGGATCGAAAGAAGGCTTCCTCCCAGGCCAGATGGTTGTGCGCCTGATCGCCTTTCGGCAAGCGGGCACTGCCGACACAGATCGTGCCGTTTTGCCAGACATTGAAGAATGGCGAGACGTACAGCGGCGTGTCGGCATCGGGACGTTGCCGCCCCTTGAACGCAAACACCCTCCATGCCTTCGTGGTCACCACGAACACCAGCGCCGGACAGGGAACCCGTGCGGTTCGCGCACCGAGTTCCTTGCAGTCGAACCAGACTTGCCTGTCCTGCGGAGTGCTGTACCAGACGAAGAAACCCGAACCTTCCGCGAGCACATGCGCCGGCTTGATGGCCGGCTTGAGCAGTGTTTCCGGATCGAGAATCCGCATCAGCGCCATGAGTCCCGCCTTGCTGGCCGGAACCCCCGCCTGAATCACCGGACGATTGCCATCGTCCGATCCCACGTCATGAATCGACACGAACGCCGGCTTGCGTTGCGCATCCTGATAGACCAGGACGGCATGGGTCAGCCGGTACGACTGTTCGCTGGAAAACGTACTGACACTGATCGCCATCGCGACCTCCTTAATGAAATGGCGCAGGCGTGTCGAGCCCGGCGGGCAGGACATCACCCGCACCGGGTTAATAAAACTCACAGCGGTTCGGCGATCAGGGCGATCAGCCGATCCAGTGACGACAACAACTGCAATCCCAGGCCGGTCTTGTGAAGCCAGACATGGAACCCCTCCGTATCGAGAGGTACCGCGCCGGCGCCAAAGAGATCGGTATAGCCATCGCTGGCGCAGTTCGCGTATTCGATGAAGTCATCGAACACCCGATCCATGGGGTCATCGGCATCCCATCGCAGGTAAGCCCCGAAATAGACAGACTCGACTTCCATGCCGTCCAGCCCGGGAAGCTGCCCGCCATCCGCCATCAATTGTTCGATGTCGAGCAACACGGCAGCCACTGGCGCAACTTCTGGCATGGAGGACTGGATGCGGGACAAGGCACCCTCATCCAGCACCGGCTTGGCGCGAAGCACCCAGTCCGGGAAATGACCGTCATACCAGTCCGGAGAAATTGCATCCCCCAGATCCTCGTCGGTCATGCCCATCGAACGCATCTCATCCAGCCATTCAGCTTGGTCACTACTCCCTTGCCAGTGGATGTACTCACAAAGATCGCGCGCCGATTCGGGTGTCAGGGCATACAGCGTGCGCCCCGAAGCTCGTTGCAACCAATACAGCGCCGTCTCGCCCAGACCGGGACAGCGCGTCTCGATCCGGGTCAGCCGATCCTTCATGCCCAGCCATTCGACCTGCTCGGACTGGATGGCCCAATACCACTGGTCATCGTCCTCACTGGCATCCGGAAACAGCGATCCGTAGCCCAATGCCGCGGGCGATGCCGCGACATGAGCCTCGAAGCCGATGTGCTGCATCTGCCCGACCATGCGATTGATCCACGCACCCAAAGCTTGTTGCACCAACGCGGGCGGCAGACCGCTCGCCGAATCGTTAAGCTCACTTACCTCCAGCCAGCGCAAGGCCAGCATCGCCCAGCGACGAACATGGAGGCTGGGGTTGAGGCTAATCGTGAGTCCATTGCCAAACTGCGGCAGGCTCAGAGGATCAGGGCCTGGACGGAAGCGGCCACCTGACAGCGATCGCCGGGGGCCACGATTGATTGAGACCGGAGCACCAAGCGTTGCAAGGCTTGTACGCATCGTTTCATCTCCTCGTGATCGAAGGCAGGAACCCCGGGAGGGATTCCACCTTCAAAGTGCGAGAAGTCGCCATCGGCAGCGGCGTGAAGCCGTTCCTTGAGCGACACCATGACCTACTCCTTGCGGAGAACATCAGACCAGAGCCACCTGACCCATCGTCCCAAGGCGATAGCCAGACGATCCACCGATGTCACGACCGCCGATTGCGGTTCGACATAGCGCAGGCCGTCTTCGCGCCGCCGCACCACGATCCGGGAGGTTCGCGGTGCATTGGTCGATAGGCAGCCCTTGGTACCGACCGCACGTCGGAAGGTGTAGATCAAGCGATCCCCCTTCTGCTCGGGCCCCTCGATCGAGGCCGTCGTGATCTCCGGGTAAGTTGCGGAATAGACATCCCGCACCTGTTCCGGAGACAACTCACCGCCGGGATCGGGCAAGG
Organism: Azonexaceae bacterium; assembly: GCA_009469685.1. The sequence continues at coordinate 3,535 of SSTA01000105.1, forward strand.
CAATGCCGTTGTAGGCAAACGAACGCTGCAGTTTCTGAACGGTAATGGTCATGACGCCCTCCTCATGCGAAAAGGTTGTCTTCGACCGGAACGTCAGCGGCTGCCGGCGTCTCGGTCTCATCGTCATCGTCATCGGCCGGTGCCGTTACCTTGGCAGTGCCTTTTCTGAGTGCGCCTTCCGCTTTCTTGCTGGC
>SSTA01000429.1 GCA_009469685.1 Azonexaceae bacterium
CCCAGCCTGCTCTCGCCCCTCGGGAAACCCACCGAATACCGCGCCACCTACGCGCCGGACCTGCTCTACCCTATTTCCCGCAGGATCAAACGCGACGAACTGGGCATCGATTCCGACCGGCTGCCCTTCGTCGGCGAGGACCTTTGGAATGCCTATGAACTGTCCTGGCTGAACCCCCGCGGCAAACCCGTGGTCGCCTTGGGCACGTTCCGGGTTCCGGCGGCAAGCCCGAATCTGGTGGAGTCCAAGTCCCTCAAGCTGTACCTCAATTCCTTCAACCAGACGACTTTCGCCGACGCCGCAGCCGTGGAGGCGACCGTGGCGCGAGATCTTGCCGCCGCTGCGGGAGCGGCGGTGGCGGTGACGATCGCCGATCTCATCAACCGCCCGCCGGTCGCGGTGGGTTACCCGCCGGGCGTATCCCTGGACGGACTCGACGTGGCCTGCGACGCCTATCAGCCGGCTCCGGAGTTGCTGCGCGTCGGCGACGGCCCGGTGATCGAGGAATGCCTGCATTCCCACCTGCTCAAGTCCAACTGCCTGGTGACGGGTCAGCCGGACTGGGCCGCCGTGGTGATCCGCTATCGCGGGCGACCCCTGGACCGTGCGGGTCTCCTGCGCTACATCGTGTCCTTCCGCGAGCACAACGAATTCCACGAGCAGTGCGTCGAGCGCATCTACTGGGACATCCTGCGCCGCTGCGCCCCGCAGGCCCTGGCGGTCACCGCCCGCTATACCCGCCGGGGCGGACTGGACATCAACCCCTTTCGCAGCAGCGGCGAATTTCCCTCCCTGGACAATCTCCGGGAAGCCCGCCAGTAGCGTGCCGGCGACCCTCCCTCTTCGCATTCCTGCGTATTTTCGCGTTGCGGACGATGCCGCATAATGCTCCGATGACCTGCCGTCTCCCGGATTCGGCTGCGCCCCCCCAGTGGGACGCCGAGCTGTACTTGGCTTTTGCCCGCAGCGGCGAAAGGACGGTGCTTGAAACCAATCGCCACCGCGGACCGCTGCGGGTGCAGAAGGCTTTGTATCCCGAAGGGCAGCAAGTCTGCCAGGCCATCGTCCTGCACCCCCCCGCAGGCATCGCCGGCGGCGACCGGCTGAGCCTCGCCGCCCGGGTAGGAGAAGGCGCCCACGCCCAATTGACCACGCCGGGAGCGGGCAAGTGGTACCGCAGCGCCGGGCCGGAAGCGAGCCAGACCCTCGATTTCAGTGTGGACGCCGGGGGCGTCCTAGAGTGGTTGCCGCAGGAAACCATCCTCTTCGCCGGCGCTCGGGCGCGCATGGCCGCCCGGGTGTCGCTGGCCGCCGGCGCCCGCTTCATCGGCTGGGACATCCTCTGCCTGGGACGGACCGCGGCCGGCGAGCGTTTTGCCCAGGGACGCTGCGACCTGTCGCTGGTCCTGGAACGGGAAGGTCGCCCCCTGTGGCAGGAGCGTGGTGGCTTCGACGGCGGCGATGCGCTGTTGGCGAGTCCCGTCGGCTGGGCGGGGGCGACGGTTTCCGCGACCCTGTTGTGCAGCTTTCCCGAATTGCCCACGGCCGCGGCGGCTCTGATGGAAGCCTGCCGTGCCGTCGCGCCGGCCGACGATGCCCGCCACGGCATCACCGTTCTGCCCGGAAGCGGCGGTGGCCTGCTGCTGGCTCGTTACCTGGGCGATGGCAGCGAGGCTGCCCGGGCCTGGTTCGCCGCCCTGTGGCAGATCCTGCGCCCCGCCTGTTGTGGCCGGCCGGCCCTCCCTCCCCGCATCTGGAACACCTGATAAGGAAACCTCATGGAATTGACGCCTCGCGAGAAGGACAAACTGCTGATCTTCACCGCCGGTCTCCTGGCCGAAAGACGCAAAGCCCGGGGCCTCAAGCTCAATTACCCGGAGGCGGTGGCCCTCATCACCTGCGCGATTCTGGAAGGTGCCCGCGACGGTCGCACGGTGGCCCAACTGATGCACGACGGCACCAAGGTCCTCAGCCGGAGCGACGTCATGGCCGGCGTGCCGGAAATGATCCCGGAAATCCAGGTGGAAGCGACCTTCCCCGATGGGACCAAGCTGGTCACCGTGCATCACCCCATCCCCTGATCCCCACCCTTTCCCCTTGCCCGTGGAGCGCTACATGACCCCCGGAGAACTTCTCGCCGAACCCGGCGAAATCGAACTGAATGCCGGCCGGCCGACCCTGACCCTGGCGGTGGCCAATACCGGCGACCGGCCGATCCAGGTCGGTTCCCATTACCATTTCTACGAGACCAACGCGGCGCTGTCCTTCGACCGCGACGCGGCCCGCGGGTACCGCCTCGACATCGCCGCTGGTACGGCCGTCCGCTTCGAACCCGGCCAGAGCCGCACCGTCCAGCTGGTGGCCCTGGCCGGCGAGCGCAAGGTCTACGGATTTCGCGGCCTGATCCAGGGGGCGCTATGAGATCCCCCGCACGGCCGTCCGAAGGGGGTTCTCTCCCTCCCGCGGAGAGGGTGAGGCGGGGGTTTCGCGAAGCACTGCTTCGCGCCCGACGAACGGGCCGGCTGTGCAAAGCCAGCCCTCCTTCGGGCAGTGACAGGAGGGTCGTTCAATGAGTACCAAGATTTCCCGCCAGGCCTATGCGGAGATGTTCGGTCCTAC
>SSTA01000430.1 GCA_009469685.1 Azonexaceae bacterium
CATTCATCAGGACGGCGTCCTCAAGCACCGGGAGACCTACGAGATCATGCGCGCCCAGGATGTGGGCTGGACCCAGAACAAGCTGGTCCTCGGCAAGCATTCCGGTCGCAACGCCTTCAAGACCCGCCTTTCCGAATTGGGCATCGAACTCGACAGCGATGAAGCCCTCAATGCCGCCTTCGCCCGCTTCAAGGAACTGGCCGACAAGAAGCACGAAATCTTCGACGAAGATCTCCATGCCCTGGTTTCCGACGAAGTGGTCACCCCCGACCAGGAACACTACAAGCTGGTCTATTCCCACGTCTGCTCGGAGACCGGAGAAATGCCCCACGCCCAGGTCATTCTCAACGTTGGCGGCATCGAGAAGCGCGGCGAAGCCGACGGTGGCGGTCCGGTGGATGCGACCTTCAAGGCTATCGAGAGCATTGTCGGTAGCGGGGCCGAATTGCTGCTCTACTCGGTCAATGCCATCACCACGGGTACGGATGCCCAGGGAGAAGTCACCACTCGGCTTTCCAAGGGAGAACGCATTGTCAATGGCAGCGGGGCCGATACCGATATCGTCATCGCCTCGGCCCGCTCCTACCTGAACGCCCTAAGCCGGCTCCATTCGAGCCTGGAAAAGGTGAAAGCGCAGGGCGGCGTCTGAGCCTTAGAGCGCCAATGGCCGAGTCCTGATGCGGACTCGGCTAGGGTGCCGGGCGGGTTTGCCCGATCGAACGCCGGAGGGCGTCGATACGGGCGGGCGGGCCGGAAACGAAGCGTTGCGGATGATCCGCTGCATAAGTGCCGGCAATGCGCGGGTGCGGGCGTAGCAACCAGATTCCGCCGTCGCCGCGCTTGTAGCGGATGTCACTGCTGCTGCGCGGGGCATCAAGGGATGCTACGGGAATCAGAACGACCGTTGTCCCCGCGGAACCTTTCAACACTTCGCTGACCCGCAGGACCCCCAGGTCGACGCGATGGCCATCGATGGTCACGGTGGACTGACCCAGCCACTCCCCGACGACGACAAGCTCGGATTGGCGAATCAGCTCGTCATCGCTCATCTGAACAAACATGGCGCGTCCCGTCGCTGGGATGACAAAGAGGAGGACCAGAAAAAACAACTCCGCCCAACGGGCGCCCCAGCCTAAGGCAGCGGCGCCCCGAGGGGCGGAGCGGGGTGGGCTCTGGAGCACCGGGAGCCCGATTTCCGGGTCAGGCCTTCCGGCGCTTGCTCAGGCCAAGTCCGATCAGCGACAGACCGAGGAGGGCTAGAACGGGCGGTTCGGGAACTTCAACCACAATGGGAAGGCCGTAGATGGACCGGGCACCGGCGATGTCGTCGGCCTGGGGCCCGGTGAACTCTTCGGAGTAAAAGGGATTCATCAGGGAGCCGGGAACGTCAGTATGGTCGAGACCGATGGCGTGACCAATTTCGTGGGCAAGGACCTGGAAGATGGAAAAGCCCGGATCCGCAAAGCTCAACGCCCAGGTTTCGTCGATGTCGAAGTGGATATCGCCGGCTGCCGAGTTACCATTAACCGGCGGATAGAAACCGTGGGCCAGGATGCCGAAGGCGCCGTCAAAGGTATGGCCGCCCAGGCGGATGTCACCGGAATCTGTGTCGGCATTGAAAGCTGCACCGTCATCCGGGACTTTCACGAAGGTGATGTTGGCCACTGCGGACCAGGCGGCGAAGGCCTTGGTAACCTGGTTCAGGTAACCGAGGGGCATGAAGTCGTCAAAGGAAGTGATGGTGCAGCCAGCGAATTCGGCGGCGCAGCTGGTGCCGGTGCCCATCAGGCTCCAGGTGACGGTGGCGCCGGTGCCCATGACTGGCGGACCCCACTTGCCGGGGTCGGTGCCACCGAGTACGAAGGCCGAGGCGGATAGAGGGGCGGCAAGAGCGCCGGCGAGGGCTAGGGATGCTAAGAAGCGGCTTTTCACAGTTTTCTCCTTGTTGGTGCCCAGTCAGCAGCGCGGAATCGTTGGACTTCCCTAAACTGGACCGTCTTGGCCAAGCAAGGAGCGCACCATGAGGAATCTATGATGGCGAAATGTTTTCAACGAATTGAATACAAATGATTATTCCAGATGCGCCGGCGC